>JANPCA010000640.1:0-3672 GCA_031430715.1 Hyphomicrobiales bacterium
AATACCAATAGCCATTGCATGCCCAGGGACTGTGCCGCCATGACACAGCGGCGCCATCGATGCAGGGACAGTGCCATATGGATGCGGTTGACGATAAGCGCAGAGCGGCCTTGTGAGGCCGCGAAACCATGGTCTATTGTGAACCGCAATGATGACTGCATGGAGAGACCGTTTGATTCCGCGCTCCAGCCTCCACCAACTTGTCATCGCCGGATTTATTCCGGCGACCCATGGTTCAGCGCCTTCAGGCGTCCGGCCTGTTGCGCCATGGGTCCCCGGGACAAGCCCGGGGATGACAGACTTGGAATTTCAAGGGATTGAAGGGTCTACTTTACCGCCAGTTCGTATTGGCTTCAGTCTGGGAACGGCGCGATGATCCGGGCCGCCGCGCAAGAGGCGATCATCCTTCTCACCAAGCCTTACATCAGCCGCGAATTGCCGGGCTGGGGCTTTCTCTACCGCAACCTGGTCGGCGCCTACGAGCGCGACTGGGTCTGGCAGGGGGCGAGGCCGCGCCTGGTGCGCGACAAGATGCATGGCTATACGCATCTGCTCAATATCTCGAAATGGGCCGACCGGTCAGCCTTCTTTCTCAACCGTTGGTATGATCTGCCAGCGCAGCTGCTTGTCAGGCAAGTGATCAAAGCCGGCGACACGATTCTGGACGTCGGCGCCAACCGCGGCATGTTCGCCTTGTGCGCGTCGCATGCGGCGGGGCCTTCGGGCCGGGTCATCTGTTTCGAACCCAACCCGGCCGTCGCCCAGCAGATCGCCTTGTCGGTGCAGCGCAATGGCATCGCCAACATCGATATCCGCGGCTACGGCCTGTCCGACGCGGACGAAACGCTGTCGCTGTCGATCCCCCAGATCAATTCCGGCGAAGCGAGCTTTGCCGTCGACGATTATGCCGGGAGCGCGCATGTGGCGGCGCAGGTAAAGATCGGCGACGAGGTGGTGGCAGGCCTCCATCCCATCCTCATCAAGATCGATGTCGAGGGCTTCGAAGAGCGGGCCCTGCGCGGCCTGAGACGCAGCATCGCCCAGGCCAAGCCGCTCATCATCACGGAAATTATCGAGGCGAAACTGTTGGCGGCGGGTTCGTCGCGGGCCGGAATCGAGTCGCTGCTGAAGGACTTGGGCTACGAAGGCCGCCGCATCGCGCTCAAGAAGAGCGGCGGCCGCTATGAATTGTCCTTCGACAGCAATTTCTCAGGCTCGTCCTTCGACATGCTGTGGTTCCCGAAGGAGGGCGGCGCGCTGGAGCGGGTCAGCCACCTGCTGGGCTGAGGCCAGCCGCCCCATAAAAGAACTGTTGAGGATATCGCGCTATATTCCGCCATCGATTTAGATTTGAGCGGAGTGGTGCTTCATGTCCCGGCAATATGGCAGCCGCCGGCGAATCCTGGTGACGGGGGGCGCCGGCTTTCTCGGCTCGCACCTGATCGAGCGGCTGCTGGGGCAGGGGCACGAGGTGCTCTGCGCCGACAACCTCTTCACCGGCACGAAGCGCAATATCGACCGCTTTCACAACAATCCGCGCTTCGAGTTCCTGCGCCACGACATCTGCTTTCCGCTGCATGTGGAGGTGGACGAAATCTACAATCTGGCCTGCCCCGCCTCGCCGGTGCATTACCAGCATGACCCGGTGCAGACCACCAAGACCTCGGTCCTGGGCGCCCTCAACATGCTGGGACTGGCACGGCGGCTGAGTTGCAGGATCATGCAGGCCTCGACCAGCGAGGTCTATGGCGATCCGGCCGTTCACCCGCAAGTCGAGGATTACTGGGGCAACGTCAACCCGATCGGCCCACGCTCCTGCTACGACGAGGGCAAGCGCTGCGCCGAAACCCTGTTCTTCGATCATCACCGCCAGCATGGGGTCGACATCAAGGTGGCGCGCATCTTCAACACCTATGGGCCGCGCATGCATCCCCAGGACGGCCGGGTGGTGTCGAATTTCATCACCCAGGCCCTGGCGGGCGAGGACTTGACGATTTTCGGTGACGGCCGGCAGACCAGGTCCTTCTGCTATGTGGACGATCTGATCGATGGCTTCCTCCGGCTGATGGCCACCGGGGCCTACGTGACGGGCCCGGTCAATCTCGGCAATCCGCATGAATTCACCATGATCGAATTGGCCGGCCTGGTTCTGAAGCAGACGGGATCTTCGTCGAAAATCGTCTTCATGCCGCTCCCCACCGATGATCCGCAGCAGCGCCGGCCCGACATCGGCCGCGCCAGAACCTTGCTCAATTGGGAACCGCGGGTTTCCTTGACCGAGGGCCTGGCGCTCACCATCCAATATTTCCGCGACATCGCCGAAGCGCCGCGCAATGGCAGCGGCGCGTGATGGCCGGATGCCGTCACCGGCGCATTTTCAGACAATTGGCCGCAATAAGTATATCGGGATATTACGGATTGCGGCTTCGAGAATTCTGAGTATATCCCTCGAAATACATGATTCCGCAGGGGGCACCATGCTGTATTTCATTTCAAATTGCATTCAATTAACGGCACTGCGTCAAGAATTGAGCGGTTCGGATTTGCCCGGCGTGGTCAAAATCCTGATGCTGCAGGTGCTTTTGCTGTTCGGCCAATCCACGGTGGCCAGTTGCACCGAGGCGGTGATGGTGCATGAGGTGACCATGGCCGCCCCGGACATCCTGCGCGTCGAGGTCCGCGAGGGGGCGGTGAAACTGGGGAATATCGTGGCGCTCCCGGGACCGTCGGCAATCGCCTATGGCGGCGAAATTATTCTTCCCGACGGCAAGGCCGGCATCGTCATCGGGCCGAAACGCGACCATGCCCGGACTTATGACACGGCCGACATTGCCCGCCTCGACCGCGCCGCGGCCGATGTGGCCGCAAACTATCCCCCACTGTCCGGATTGCGTGTCGAGGGTGTCTACCGCAAATCGGTGCCGTGGAGTTCGGGCAAGATGCGCTATGGCCAGTCCCTGATGTCGTTCCAGCATTTCATCTATTTGAAACTCTCAGGCCCCCTTTTGGAAGGTCGGCACACGCTGCGCTGGCCCGGCGGCATCTTGCCTCCTACCCCGTTCACCTTCGATGACGCCCGCACCAGGGCATCGGCGATCCGCGCCAGCCAGCTGGGCCATGCGCCCGGCGACAAATCGAAAATCGCCTATCTGGCACTGTGGCTGCCGGATGGCCCGGAAAACGGAGCCGTGGACTTCAGGCGCTACGGCCTCAGTCAGTTCGAGATTGTCGACTCCCATGGCACCGCGGTCTTTTCGAGCGCCATCTCGCTCCGTTACGGCCCCACGGAGCCTGAGGAATTCGATGGCATTGGAGGCCGGGGCGATCTGATCACCTATACCAAACGCGACAGTTCCACCTACACGGCCAACCGCACCGGCACCTATGTCTTCGGCCTCGATTTCAGCGCCTTCGTTCCCGTGGTGGAAGGCCGCTACCGCATCCGCATCCCGGGGCTGGGGGTGTCCGACGTGGTCCCGATGGCCCGCAATGTCTGGAACAAGGCCGCCAAGGCCGCCTTGGGTGGACTCTACAATCAACGCAGCGGCATGGCGCTCGATGGGCGGTTTGGCTACACGCGGCCGGAGTGCTTCACGGAAGCCAGCGGCATCCGCGTTTTGCAGAGCAAGATGCCGCTGGTGTTCAGCACCGAGGGCGGCGGCGGGCTCAGCA
>JANPCA010000641.1:0-15202 GCA_031430715.1 Hyphomicrobiales bacterium
GTTCACCGTGGGCGGCGTCACCGGCGTCGTCTTGGCCAATGCCGGCGTCGACCGTTCGCTGCACGATACTTACTATGTGGTGGCGCATTTCCACTATGTGCTGTCGCTGGGTGCGGTGTTCGCCATCTTCGCCGCCTGGTATTTCTGGTTCCCGAAGATCACCGGCTACCTGTACGATGAGAAGATTGCCCACATCCATATCTGGGTCACCTTCGTCGGCGTCAACCTGGTGTTCTTCCCGCAGCACTTCCTTGGTCTGGCCGGCATGCCGCGCCGCTACATCGACTACCCGGAAGTCTATGCCGGCTGGAATGCCGTCTCCTCCTACGGCTCCTATCTCTCCGCCATCGGCGTGCTGATCTTCCTCTATGGCACGTACCAGGCCTATGCGCGCAAGGTTCAGGCCGCCGACAATCCCTGGGGCGTGGGGGCCACGACGCTGGAGTGGACGCTGTCCTCGCCGCCGCCGTTCCACCAGTTCAACACGCTTCCGGTGATCAAGTAAGCCGGAGATGAGCGACATCAACGCCAATCTCGCCAATCCCCAGACCGCCGTCACAGGCGGCCAGGGTTCGGTTGGCGACTACTTCGCGCTTCTGAAGCCGCGCGTCATGTCGCTGGTCATCTTCACGGCCTTCGTGGGCATCGTGGCCGCGCCCCATGGCATCCATCCCTGGATCGCCGCCGTCGCCCTTCTGGCCATTGCGGTGGGCGCTGGGGCAGCCGGTGCCCTCAACATGTGGTATGACGCCGACATCGACGCCCGGATGCGGCGTACCGCCAAGCGCCCGGTACCGCGCGGCGCCATTCTCCCCGGTGAAGCCCTGGGCTTCGGCCTGACACTGGCCGTTGGGTCCGTGCTGGTGCTGGGCCTGCTGGTCAATGCCGTGGCGGGCCTGCTTCTGGCCTTCACCATCTTCTTCTACATCGTCATCTACACCATGTGGCTGAAGCGCCTGACCCCGCAGAACATCGTCATCGGCGGAGCGGCGGGCGCCTTCCCGCCGATGATCGGCTGGGTCTCGGTGACCGGCAGCGTCGATTTGGGATCGATTGCGCTTTTCCTCATCATCTTCATGTGGACGCCACCGCATTTCTGGGCGCTGGCCCTGTGGAAGAAGATCAACGAGGATTATAGCAACGCCGGCGTTCCAATGCTCCCCGTCGTGGCGGGGCCCGATGAAACGCGCCGCCAGATCCTCATCTACACGCTGCTGCTCATGCCCATCACTTTCCTGCCGCCACTGCTCGGCACCGTGGGCCTTCTCTATACCGCCGCCAATGCCGTCCTGGGCGTGGCCTTTGTCTATCATGCCGTTCAGGTCTACCGCCTGCGCGAGGGTGCCGTGGCCGAGATGGCCTGCAAGAAGATGTTCGGCTTTTCCACCCTGTGGCTGTTCCTGGTCTTCGCGCTGATCTTGATCGAGCGCGCCCTTGGCCTTGCCTCCTTCGCGCCGGTTTTCGGATGAAACACGCCATGACCAACACGCCGTTCGGACCAGACGACATGGCGCGCCGCAAGAAGCGGGCGATCGCCATGGCCCTGATTCTCATGGGCCTCGTGGTGCTGTTCTTCGTCACGACCATCGTCCGCCTGGGCGGCGGCATGATTCAGGGGAGCCCCTGAGGTGGCGCGAGGCGATCAGCGCAAGAACCTCCGCGTCGCAGGCATCGCATCGGGCGTTGCCGCCGCCATGCTGGGCCTCGCCTATGCCTCGGTGCCGCTCTATGCCCTGTTTTGCCAGACCACCGGTTTCGGCGGCACCACCCAGCGCGCCGCCTCAGCCCCGGGCAAGGCGATGCAACAGACCGTCGCTGTCCGTTTCGACGCCAATATCTCGGGCGCCCTCGGCTGGACTTTCCATGCCGTGCAGCCACTCATGACTGTGAAAGTCGGTGAGCAGACCATGGCCCATTATCGCGCCGTCAACACCTCCGGCAAGGTGCAGACCGGCACCGCCGTCTTCAATGTCACGCCCGTGGCGGCTGGCGCCTATTTCAACAAGATCGAGTGCTTCTGCTTCACCGAACAGACGCTGAAGCCCGGCGAAAGCGCCGACTTTCCGGTGGTGTACTTCGTCGACCCCGACATGCTGAAGGATGCCGACGCTGCGGGCATCAAGGAAATCACGCTGTCCTACACGTTCTATCCGGTGGACACGCCAAAGACCGTGCCGGAAGCCACCGCCGCTTCCGGCAGCATTACGAATTGAGGAGTTGAGGGACATGGCTGACTCGCACGCAAAGAACCACGATTACCATCTCGTCGATCCCAGCCCCTGGCCCTTCGTCGGTGCTGTTGCCGCATTCATCATGGCGATCGGTGCCGTCGTGTGGATGCATGGCTCCAGTTCCGCCGTGATGCTGCTCGGCCTCCTGGGCGTGCTCTACACCATGTTCATGTGGTGGCGCGATATCATCAAGGAAGCCCACAAGGGCGACCATACGCCGGTCGTGTCGCTGCATCTGCGCTACGGCATGCTGATGTTCATCGCCTCCGAAGTGATGTTTTTCGTCGCCTGGTTCTGGGCCTTCTTCGATGCCAGCCTGTTCACGGGCGAACCGATCCAGGAAGCCCGCGCGCTCGCCACTGGCGGCGTCTGGCCGCCCAAGGGCGTCATCGTCTTCGATCCCTGGCACCTGCCGCTGGTCAATACGCTGATCCTGCTCACCTCCGGCACGACTGTCACCTGGGCCCATCACGCGCTGCTCAACAACGACCGCGACGGCCTCAAATGGGGTCTGCTCGCCACCGTCGTTCTGGGGGTGCTGTTCACCACCGTGCAGGCCTATGAATATGCCCACGCCGCCTTCGCATTCGGCGGGCCGGAAGGCAATATCTATGGCTCGACCTTCTTCATGGCCACCGGTTTCCACGGCTTCCATGTGCTGATCGGCACCATTTTCCTCGCCGTCTGCCTGTTCCGGGCGCTGGCCGGAGAATTCACCCCGAAGCAGCATTTCGGCTTCGAGGCCGCCGCCTGGTATTGGCATTTCGTCGACGTGGTCTGGCTGTTCCTCTTCGCCGCCGTCTATGTCTGGGCCTCGGCGGGCGCCGTCATTCCGGAGCATTGATGCCAGTATATCCCTCTCCGCGAAGCGGGGAGGGCGGCGAGCGAAGCGAGCGGGTGGGGCAGGAGCCCCGGGCGAGGACCCCATCCGTCACGCGCTGAAGGCAGCGCGCGCCACCTTCCCCACGCTTCGCGCGGAGAAGGAAGAGACATGAAAGCGACTGGCATGAGCGAAAACTATTACGCCGATCTTTCGCCGCTCAAGACCGGCATCGCCGGCAAATGCCCCCGCTGCGGCCGCGGCGCCCTGTTCGATGGCTATCTCACCGTGGCAGGCTCTTGCTCCAATTGCGGCCTGTCCTTTGCCTTTGCCGATGGCGGCGATGGTGCTGCCTGGTTCGTCATGCTGTTTGTCTGCATCACCGGCGTCGGCTCGATTCTCGGCATCGAGGTTGCCTATGCGCCGTCCTTCTGGGTGCATGCCCTGATCGCCATCCCGCTGCTGATCCTCCTGCCACTGGCACTGCTCAGGCCGGTGAAGGGCATGCTGCTCTGCCAGCAATGGAAGACCGGGGCGCGGGAAGGGCGCCGCCAGTCATGAAGAAGCCGCGCATCTGGCCGATATTGCTTGCCACCCTGGTTGCCTTCGCTATTTTGTGTGCTCTCGGCATCTGGCAACTCCAGCGCCTGCAATGGAAACAGGGCCTGCTGGCCCAGCTTGCCGCCAATGAGGCAGCCGTTCCCGTCGACCTCGCCACTGCCGAGAGCTTCCTCAGCATCGGCAACACTATCGAATTCATGAAGGTCAAATTCGCCGCGACTTACAAACATGGCGCGGGCAAGACCATGATCGCTACCTTCGAGGGCGGACCGGGCTGGACCATCATCACCCCGGCCATCGGCAGCGATGGCCGCGCCGTCATCGTCGACCGCGGCCGTGTGCCGGGCCAGCGCCTGGAGAGTTACGACAAGCCAAAAGGCGAAGTCGAGATCACTGGCGTGGTGCGCCTCCATAACAGCGGCCAGGGTTTTTTCGACCCCGAAAATGATCCCGTCAAGAACGCCTGGTACTGGTGGGATATTGCCGCCATGCTCAAGGCCAGCGATCTTCCGGCCTCGGCAAAGCCGGTGCCCTTCGTGGTGCAGATACTTCCCGGCACCGTCACGGCGGAATTCCCCAAGCCCGCCGAGCCCAAGGCCAACCTCAGCAACAATCACTTAGGTTATGCCCTGACCTGGTTCGGGCTGGCGACGGCACTGCTCGCCGTGGCAGGCATCTACATCCGTGGACTGACGAAATAATCCAGCGCTTGAAGCCGGATGCCCCGCAAGCTAGAAAACATCCGAATTGGGGTAGAGCCACAACAAAATCTCCGTCACCCCAGCGCAAGCTGGGGTCCCGCTTTCTACGCATGCACCGAAGAAGCGGGATGCCAGCTTTCGCTGGCATGACGGAATTTGGAATAAGCAATCCCCCAAGCCGTCATTCCGGCGAAGGCCGGAATCCACCTGGCCGCTGGTGCGAAATCATGAGGCTGGAAACACTGAGGGTCCACCATTGCGTTACGTGTCCACCAGGGGCGAGGCCCCGGAACTTGGCTTCGAGGATGTGCTGCTGACCGGCCTCGCCCGCGACGGCGGCCTCTATGTCCCGTCCCTTTGGCCGCAGCTTTCATCCCGCCAACTCACCAACCTGCAGGGCAAGAGTTATGAGGAGATCGCCTATGCAGTGATCCATCCCTTCATCGGCGGCGCCGTTCCGGACGCGGACTTGCAGCACATGATCGCCCAGGCCTACGCGAGTTTCGGCCACCCGGCGGTGGCGCCATTGAAGCAGCTCGACGACAATCACTGGCTGCTCGAACTGTTCCATGGCCCAACACTTGCCTTCAAGGATGTGGCCATGCAATTGCTGGCGCGGCTCATGGACTGGGCGCTGGCCAGGCGCCGGACCCGGGCCACCATCGTCGGCGCCACCAGCGGCGACACGGGCGGTGCGGCGATCGAAGCCTTCCAGGCCAGCGAACATGCCGCGATCTTCATGCTCCACCCCCATGACCGGGTGAGCGACGTGCAGCGCCGCCAGATGACCACCGTCACCTCGCCCACCGTCCACAACATCGCAATCGAAGGCAATTTCGACGACTGCCAGGCCATCGTGAAGGCGCTCTTCAACGATCTCGCCTTCCGCGACAAGGTCGCACTGGCGGGAGTCAATTCCATCAACTGGGCCCGCATCATGGCCCAGGTGGTCTACTACGTCACCGCCGCGCTCTCCCTGGGGGCGCCTGCCCGCGCCATCAGCTTCTGCGTGCCGACCGGCAACTTCGGCGATGTCTTCGCCGGTTTCGTTGCCAAACGCATGGGCATCCCCATCGGCCGTCTGGTGATCGCCACCAATCAAAACGACATCCTCGACCGCACACTGAAAACCGGGCGCTACGAGACGCGTGGCGTCCATGCCTCCTCGAGCCCCTCCATGGACATTCAGGTGTCGAGCAATTTCGAGCGCCTGCTTTACGAGGTCCATGGCCGCGACCCCCATGCCGTGCGCCGCATGATGCAGAGCCTGGCGCAATCGGGCGCCTTCACCATCGCCGATCGCGAGCTTGACCAGATCCGCCACGAGTTTGACTCCGCTGCCAGCGATGAGGCCGCCACTGCGGCCAGCATCCGCGGCACGCTCAACGCCACCGGCGAGTTGCTCGATCCGCACACGGCTGTGGCCTATGCCGTGGCCCGCAAGCAGCCGCCCGCATCGAGCCCCATGGTGACGCTGGCCACCGCCCACCCCGCCAAGTTTCCCGATGCGGTCGAAAGGGCCAGCGGCATCCGCCCCGGTTTACCACAGCGCCTCGCCCACTTGCTCGGCGCTGAGGAACGGTTCACAGTGTTGCCCAATGACATGGCGCAAGTGCGGGAGTTCATTCTGACACGGGCTATTGGCTGACCGGAGTTGAGTACAGCATGAGCGTCGAGATCACCCGCCTTGCCAACGGCATCAACGTGGTCACCCACCATATGCCGCATCTGGAGACGGTGGCGCTCGGCATCTGGGTCAAGGCCGGAGCCCGCGACGAACAGCCAGAGGAAAACGGCATCGCCCATTTCCTCGAACACATGGCCTTCAAGGGCACCACGCGGCGCACGGCGCGCGAAATTGCCGAAGAAATCGAATCGGCGGGCGGCGAGATCAATGCCGCCACCGGCATGGAAACCACCACTTATTACGCCCGGGTGCTGAAGAACGACTGGGCGCTGGCGCTTGATATCCTCGCCGATATCTTCACCGAGCCCGAACTCGATCCGGAAGAACTCGAGCGCGAGCGCGACGTGATCCTCCAGGAGATCGCCGCCGCCCATGACCAGCCCGACGATCTGGTCTTTGACCTGGCCCAGGCGGCGAGCTTCGGCGATCATCCCTTGGGCCGTTCGATCCTCGGCACCCACGATCTGGTCGGCACCCTGTCGCGCGGCCAAATACTGAACTGGCGCAACCGCAACTATTATGGCGCGCGCATGGTCGTGGCCGCCGCCGGCAATGTCGATCACCGCGCTATCGCGGCCGAGGCCGAGCGCCTGTTGGGCGCCATCGAAACCGGCCAGCAGCCCCAGCGCGATCCGCCATCATTCGTGCCCTCCGCCAGGATCGCGGAAAAGCCCCTCGACCAGGCCCATGTGGTCATGACCTTCGAGGCTCCCAGCTACCGCGATCCCGATATCTATGTGCTCCAGGTGCTTTCGAATATTCTCGGCGGCGGCATGTCGTCCAGGCTTTTCCAGGAGGTGCGCGAAAAGCGCGGCCTTTGCTACAGCGTGTTCTCCTTCGGCTCGGCCTATGAGGATACGGGTCAAGTCGGCGTCTATGCCGCAACCTCGCCCGAGCATTCCAACGAGTTGATGGACCTCACCACCGAGATCATGATGTCGGTGACGCGCCAGGTGAGCGAGGCGGAAGTGGCCCGCGCCAAGGCCCAGCTCAAGGCCAGTCTCGTCATGAATCTCGAAAGCGCCTCGTCGCGCGCCGATCAGATCGCCCGGCAGTTTCTGGCCTTCGGCTATGTTCCGGCCATCGGCTCGCTCGTCGCCAAGATCGAGGCCGTCACCACCGAACAGGTGCGGGCCCTGGCCGAGCGCCTGTTCAAGGCGAAGGCGCCGGGCTTCAGCGCCGTTGGCCATGTCGCGCGATTGCCCCTCTACGATACGCTTGCCCAGCGCTTTGGCTGATACCCCATGTCCTTTCTCCGCTCGCCCTTTGCCACCGACCTGCCGCCCCACCTGCGCGGCGCCAATATATTGCTGCGCGCCCCCGAAACCGGCGACTACGAGCAATGGGCCAATCTGCGCCTGGTGAGCCGCGAATTCCTGGCGCCATGGGAACCCCTCTGGCCCGCCAACGATCTGACGCGCGGCGCCTTCCGGGCCCGCATCCGCCAATATTGGCGCGATATCGATGACGACCAGGCCTATCCCTATTTCATTTTCGATGACGAGGGACAAAGGCTCTACGGCGCCCTCACCCTCTCCAACATCCGCCGCGGCGTGGCCCAGACGGGAACGCTGGGTTACTGGATCGGAGCACCTTTCGCGCGCCAGGGATATATGGCGGCGGCCGTCAAGCTGATCCTGCCCTTCGCCTTCCAGCATTTGACGCTGCACCGCGTGGAAGCTTCCTGCCTGCCGCATAACACCGCCTCGATCGGCCTGCTCAAACGCTCCGGATTCGAGCCCGAGGGTCTGGCCCGCCGCTACTTGAAGATCGGCGGCGACTGGCGCGACCACCTGCTCTTCGCCCGGCTGAACGACTGACCGGATCTCGCCCGGTCTGCATCATTTCTTGCCATGCGTGCCGCTGCGAGGTTACCTAGGCACATGAATCGGCATCGACATAGGGTGTGGCACCTGGCGGGCCTGGCCCGGCTTGCGCTGTGGCTGTTCGTGGCGCTGCTGATCCCGCTTCAAGCAGCACTTGCCGTCGAACCCGCCGACACCGCCACGGGCTTTCCAATGATCGACCTCGAGCCCTATATGGCGGGCCTCGAGACCGACCTGCGCGCCGTGCCGATCCAGCGGCCCGATGCGGGCACCGGGCTGACCGATTTCATGACGCTCCAATCCAAGGGGCCGGGACCCCGCTTCCGCTGGGCCGCGGCCGGCTTCCGCAATGGTTCGAACGCGGCGCGTGACGTCGTCATCACCGTGCCCGAACGGGGCTTCGTCGGTTCGGGCTTTTTCCCGCTGAAGCGCGCCGGCAGCCGCGTCGTCAGCAACGTTGCGGCGGGACCCATCAGGCTCGACATCCTCCCCGTTGTCGGACAGGGCGCCTATGCCTTCACGCTTCCGCCGGGCCGGACGGCGGCGATCGCTTTTGAAACCACCGAACTGCCGCTGAAGGGCGTCAGCCTGTGGCAGCGCTCCGACTTCGACGCGCGCAAGGACTATCTTGCGTTTTTCCGCGGCGCCCTGCTGGGCGTCGCCGTGCTGCTGACCGTCGCCATCTTCGCGCTCTATGGCTTCAGGTCGCGCACCGTCTTCCTGGCGGCCGGCGGTTTTGCCATGGCGAGCACCGGTTTCATGGTGCTGGAAGCGGGCCACCTGCCGTCGATTCTCGCCGTGCTGGACATTCCAGCCCTCGATCTGCAAGCGGCCCGCGCCATCATCGAGGGCGCCATGGCGGGTTTCCTGATCCTCCTGCTGGTGCTCATTTCGGAACTGCACCGCCTGGCCCGCATGGCCGGCAATCTGCTGCTGATGGCGGGGGGCCTGGCCTTTGCCGTGCCGGTCTATGGCCTGGCCGAGCCGGCCCTTGCCACCGCCATCGCCCGGGCGCTCTTTGCCGTCACGGCGCTGGGCGGCTTCCTGCTGATCTTCGTTCTGTGGCGTAAAGGTGCCGCCAAGGCCGAGACGGCGCTGGTCAGCTGGTCGGCAATCCTGCTCTGGGCCTTCCTCGCCATGATTGCGGCGGCGCAGGATGCGCCCGCCAGCCTGTCGCCGCTGCTCTTGGCGGGCCTCTGCGCCGTGCTGGTGATCCTCGCCTTCACGCTGGCCCACCATGCCTTCAGCCAGGGCTACCTGTCGCGCCATTTCTTCCGCGAGGCCGGCCGCCATGCGCTGGCCATGGCGGGGGCCCGCACCTATGTCTGGGACTGGCAGCCGGAAGAGGGTGAACTCTTCATCAGCGAGGAGATCGAACGCGCCCTGGCCCAGCCCCATGGCCTCATTGCGGAAGCCGGCAGCGAGGCCTTCCTCGAACTCATGCATCCCTCCGACCGCACCGCCTACCTCGCCGCCATCGAGGACGCGGGGGCCGACGGCCGCACCCCCATCGAAAAGGAATTCCGCCTGCGCCATGGCGACGGCACCTACCGCTGGTTCCAGTTGCGAGCCCGGGCCATCGCCGGCCACGGCCAGCGCGCCGTGCGCTGCATCGGCACGCTGGCCGACGTGACCTTCGCCAAGATCGCCGAGGAACGCCTGCTCAGCGATGCCGTCTATGACGTGGTGACGGGGCTTCCCAACCGCGCCCTCTTCGCCGACCGCTTGACCCGCCTGCTCGGCTCGGACGAAGGCGAGACGGCGGCCGGCATCTATGTGCTGCTGATCGGCATCGACCGCTTCAAGCTGGTCAACGACGCCATGGGCCACGAGGCGGGTGACGCGCTGCTCTCGGTCATGGGCCGCAGGCTGGTGGCGGAGGCTGGACCGGGCGACAGCGTGGCGCGCCTGCCCGGCGACCAGTTCGCCATCCACTTCACCGAAATGGAGGGCGGCCGCGACGTTGGCGAATTTGCCGAGGACCTGCTTAAGGCCGTGTCGCGGCCCACGGTGCTCGACGGCCAGGAATATTTCCTCACCGCCTGCATCGGCATCGCCCATGTCCGCGATCCCGACGTCACCGCCGGACAGCTCATGAAGGATGCGGCACTGGCGCTCTACGAGGCCAAGCGCCGCGGCACCGAGGCGATCGAGCTGTTCAATCCCGCCATGCGCGACGACCGCGCCGAACTGGTGGTGCTGGAATCGGAGTTGCGCCGCGCCATCGAGAGGAACGAGATCGAGGTCCATTACCAGCCCATCGCCAGGCTCTCCGACATGCATCTGGCGGGCTTCGAGGCCCTGGTGCGCTGGCAGCACCCGAACCTGGGGCTGCTGTCGCCCGAAAGCTTCGTGGGGCTCGCAGAGGAAACCGGCATGATCAAGGATCTGGGCCGCGCCGTGTTGAACGAGGCCGGCCGCCAGCTCGGTATCTGGCAGCGCGCCTACCGCCCCGCCGAGCCGGTCTTCGTCGCCGTCAACATCTCGTCCGCGCAACTGATCGAGACCGATCTGCTCGACGACGTGAAACAGGTCCTGCACCGCGAGAACCTGATGCGCGGCAGCCTCAAGATCGAGGTGACCGAGAGCCTCGTCATGCAATATCCCGAGCGCGCCAGTCAGATTCTCGAACGCCTCCGCGATATCGGCGTCGGCATCAGTTGCGACGATTTCGGCACTGGCTATTCCTCCCTGTCGAGCCTGCGCAAGCTGCCCTTCGATACGCTGAAGGTCGACCGCAGCTTCATCGCCGCCGATGCCCGCGACAGCCGCGCCACCGTCATCCTCGACGCCATCATCGCCATGGCCCATGCCCTGGGGCTCGGCATCGTCGCCGAGGGCATCGAGGACCAGGATCAGGTGGACCGCTTGGGCGCCTTGGGCTGCGACTATGGCCAGGGCTTTTTCATCGGCAGGCCCCTGACGGCAAAGCAGGTGAACGACGCGCTGTCGGGCCTGCCCTATGCCTCGACCTCGGGGCGCACCGCCATTACCTGGCTCTGGGAACGCGCCCTGAAAGACCCGCCGCCGACCCCCAAGCGGCGGCGCGTCACCGCCGAGGGGATCGAGGAACAACGGGCGGTCAATACCCGTGCCGCGCCAGGAAAGCCCGCCCCGGCCGCCGTCATCTTCCCGCGCCCCAAGCCCAAACCGGAACTGCCCGTCGAGGCGATCCAGGAAGAGCCCGCCGCCGAGGATATGGATGATGCGGCGGCCTTCGAAACCATGGACACGGAAGCTGAAACCGGCACCCCGCCAGAAATCATCATCGAGGATGCCGAAACTGAACCGGAATTGGCCGAACCGGCCGAGGTCCAGCCAGACCGCCAACGCCCCCGCCGCCGCCGGAAGAAGAAGCGGAGCTGAGAGCAATTGTTCCCCTCTCACCCACGCATGTGGGGGAGAGGGCAGGGTGAGGGGGTGGATCAACATGCGAAACGCCAACGGCCTCACCCCGTTGCAGCCGCCCCCTCACCCTACCCTCTCCCCCGCCTTCGCGGGGGCGAGGGGGCACATTTGCCAACACTCGTCGTATTATCGAGAAAGAAATTCGATCCTCGGATGACTGAAACGCGATGAGGTCTTGTTCCCCCCTCAGGCATGTCCCGCATCCGCCGACAGCATGGCCGGATCGATCTTCAGCTTGCGCAGTGCCGCTTCATAGCGTTCGTCGTAGCTCAGGCCGAACAGCAGTTCCTCGTCGGCGGCACAGGTGAGCCAGCCATTGTGCTGGATTTCGTTCTCGAGCTGCCCTGGTGCCCAGCCGGCGTAGCCGAGCGCCAGGATGGCCCGCTGCGGCCCGCGGCCGCTGGCCATGGCGCGCAGGATGTCGATGGTGGCGGTGAGCGAGATATTGGCCGAGACCGGCAGGCTCGACTCGGCCGTGAAATAGTCGCTGGTGTGCAGCACGAAGCCGCGGCCCTGCTCGACGGGCCCGCCGAACAGGACGGGCATCTCCATCAGCTCCGGCGTGGGCTCGAGGTTGTCCTCCTCCGGATGCACGTCGAGCTGGGCGACCAGGTCGCCGAAACGCATCATGGGTGCGGCCTTGTTGATGATCAGCCCCATGGCGCCCTGTTCGGAATGGGCGCACATGAAGATCACCGAGCGTTCGAAACGCGTATCGCCGATGCCCGGCATGGCGATCAGCAACTGGCCATCAAGGTAAGGGCTCTTGGTCATGCCATTCTCAATCCACTGGAGCAAAGTCTAACGCGCTTTGGTTTTGGATGCAAAGCGAAGTGGCCAAGTGACGGGAAGGTGATTGGCGGCATCATCCCGAACGGCCATATAGGAAGCCATGCCGATCCGATCAATCATCGCAGCACTTGCGGCTTTCACGGCCTTGCCGATGCCCGCCCTGGCGGACGAGAAGCCCTATCGCGTCACCCTGGAAGGCGATGCCTATGAGGGCGATGGCTGGCTGACGGGACTGCGCGTCGAGCTCGACGACGGCTGGAAGACCTATTGGCGCATGCCGGGGGAGGCCGGCATCCCGCCGCAGTTCACGTGGGGGTTATCGCGGCCCGCCGGCATCGAAGTGCTCTATCCGCTTCCCCAGCGCTTCGCCGATGCCAGCGGCGAGACCGTGGGTTACAAGCACGAGGTGCTGTTTCCGGTGCGGGTGACGGCTGATGCGGCCAGGGATGTGACGCTCGGCCTCGATCTCTTCTTCGCCGTGTGCCGCGACATCTGCATCCCGGCCCAGGCCAAGGCCTCGATTACCCTTGGTGCGGCATTGCGCGATCCCCGAGGCAGCCGCCGCGTGGAAGAATGGGCGGCACTGGTTCCGCAATCCGGAACGCCAGTAACAAAGGCCTCGATTGTCATGGAGCAAGACAGGCCCGTGTTGCTTCTCTCCCTGGCAACGCCCGCCACTGATATTTTTGTCGAAACCACGGGCAGCGCCTATTTCCGCAAACCCGTCTTCTCCGCCGATGGCCGTGAAGCCCGCCTCGCCATCGACAACGTGAAGGATGCCTCCGCACTCCATGGCGCGGCACTGAAACTCACCGTGGGCAGTGACAGCGGCGGCCTTGAACAGGATGCCGTGTTGCCGTAACAACCGGCAAACCAAGAGGATCAAGACCAATGACCATCAAGCCTGGCGACAAGCTGCCTCCCTCGGAGTTCTCGGTGATGTATCCCGACGGTTTCAAACGCGTGCAGAGCGATGATATTTTCGCCGGCAAGCGCGTCGTGCTCTTCGCCGTGCCCGGCGCCTTCACACCCACCTGCACCAAAAACCATTATCCGGGCTATTTGGAACAGGCCAATGCCATTCTGGCCAAGGGCGTCGACACCATCGCCTGCACGGCGGTCAACGATGTGCATGTGATGAACGCCTGGGCGCTGGCCAGCGGCAATTCGGCCAAGATCATGATGCTGTCGGACGGCAATGCCGATTTCGCCAGGGCGATTGGGCTTAACGTCGATCTCTCGGTCTCCAACATGGGCGAGCGCTCCCGGCGCTATTCGATGCTGGTCGAGGACGGCGTGGTGAAGACGTTGAACGTTGAGGACAAGCCGGGCGTCAACGTCTCGGGCGCCGAGACCATCCTCAGCCAGCTCTGACGCGCTTGTAAGGCGCCATGCCTTCACGCGCCAGTTCGTCGGCGCGCTCGTTTTCGTCATGCCCGGCATGGCCCTTGACCCAGTGCCAGGTGACCTTATGGGAACCCAGCGCCGCATCCAGCCGTTGCCAGAGCTCGGCATTCTTCACCGGCTTCCTGTCCGCCGTCTTCCAGCCATTCTTCTTCCAGCCGTGGATCCACTTGCCGATGCCGTCTTTCACGTAAGACGAATCGACATGCATCTCGACCGTGCAAGGGCGCTTCAAGGATTCCAGCGCCATGATGGCGCCCATCAGTTCCATGCGGTTGTTGGTGGTTTCGGGCGCACCGCCCGAAAGCTCCTTGCGCGTGCCGTTGTAGTCGAGAATGACGCCCCAGCCGCCCGGCCCGGGATTGCCCGAGCACGCGCCATCCGTATGCACGACAACACTGTTGGCGTTCATGCCGGGGTGGCCTGCTCGCGCAAGATGCGCGGCAGCTTGAAGGAGACATTCTCCTCGCGCAGCGTCGCGTCTTCGACCGTCACGTCGTAGCGCTGGCGGAAGGCATTGATGATCTCGTCGACCAGCACCTGCGGCGCCGATGCACCCGCCGTCAACCCAATGGTTGTGAGACCCTGGAGACTGCTCCAGTCGAGATCTGCGGCGCGCTGCACCAGAAGCCCGCGCAAGCAGCCGTTCTTGATCCCCACTTCGACCAGACGCTTCGAGTTCGACGAGTTCGGCGCACCCACCACCAGCAGCAATTCGATCAGGGGTGCGATTTCCTTCACCGCTTCCTGGCGGTTGGTCGTGGCATAGCAGATGTCTTCCTTGAACGGCCCCTTGATCAGCGGAAAGCGCCGCAGCAGCACGCCGATCACATCCTGTGTGTCGTCGACCGACAGCGTCGTCTGGGTGACATAGGCGAGCTTCGCTGGATCGCGCGCCAAGAGCGCTTCCGCGTCCGCCACCGTCTCGATCAGCGTCACGGCACCTTCGGGCAATTGCCCCATGGTGCCGATCACCTCCGGGTGGCCCCTGTGGCCGATCAGGATGATGTCGAGGCCGTCGCCAAAATGCCGCTGCGCCTCCATGTGAACTTTGGTGACCAGCGGACAGGTGGCATCGATCTGGAACATGTGACGGGCGCTGGCGGCGGCCGGCACCGACTTCGGCACGCCATGGGCCGAGAACACAACGGGCTGGCCGCCATCCGGGATCTCGTCCAGCTCGTCGACGAAGATGGCACCCTTGGCCTTGAGATCGTCCACCACATATTTGTTATGCACGATCTCATGGCGCACATAGACGGGAGCCCCATAAAGCGCCAGCGCCCGCTCGACGATATCGATGGCCCGCACCACCCCGGCACAGAAGCCACGCGGCGCGGCGAGCAGGATGGTGAGGGGTGGCTTGGTCATGTGGGTTAAATGCGTGGAGAGCCGGGCGTTGTCAAGCAAGGGCCCTCTTTCAACGAGTCTCGGCCGCTAACAGAATACTCTCCAACACCCCGTCGAGATTGGTGAAGACCTCGGCGTTCCAGGCTCGCAGCACGATGAAGCCCGGTGTTTCGAAAAACGATGTCCGGGCCGCGTCATAGGCAATTTCCGCGTCCGTGGAATGAGTGACGCCGTCTATCTCGACAATGAGCTTCTTGTCGCGGCAGGCGAAGTCGGCGAAGTAAGGCCCGGTGGGCAATTGACGCACAAACTTGAGACCGCCGAGGCGGCGGCCGCGCAGGGATTCCCACAGGCGTTGTTCGGCCGCGGTATCGGTCCGGCGCAAGGCGCGGGCACGATCGACCTGTTCGGGTTTGGTGAGG
>JANPCA010000642.1:0-16725 GCA_031430715.1 Hyphomicrobiales bacterium
GTTTCGCGGCCGGAACTTGTCAGTTCCGGCCGCATTTCTTTGCCCTTGACCGCAATGCCGCCGCACCCGATATGGCAGGCCGCACGCCAATTGAAACGAGGGTCCCATGGCCGATACGGCAGAAAAAACAGCGGCTTCCGAAGCACCCCAGGCGCATCCATTCCAGGCCGAGGTGGCCAAGCTCCTGCATCTCATGGTGCATTCGGTCTATTCCGACCGCGACGTTTTCCTGCGCGAGTTGATCTCCAATGGCGCCGACGCGCTCGACAAGCTGCGCTACGAGGCGATCGCGCACCCGGAATTGCTGGTGGGCGGCGCGGCGCTCAAAATCACCATCACGCCCGACAAGCAGGCGAAGACGCTGACCATCGCCGACAATGGCATCGGCATGGGCGAGGCTGAGTTGGTCGAATATCTCGGCACCATCGCCAAGTCCGGCACCCAGGCCTTCGCCGAAAAGATCAAGGACGCGCAAGGCGGCGTCCAGCTCATCGGCCAATTCGGCATCGGCTTCTATTCGGGCTTCATCGTGGCCACGAAGGTCGACGTGATTTCGCGGCGGGCGGGAGCGGAGGACGCCTTCCTATGGTCGTCGGAGGGCGAGGGAAGCTTTACGATTGCGCCCGCCGGGGTGGCCTCGCGCGGCACGGCCATCGTGCTGCACTTGAAGGACGACGCCGCCGAATTCCTCGAGGACTGGAAGATCGAGAGCGTGGTGCGGGCCTATTCCGACCACATCGCGCACCCCATCATGCTGGCGGATTCCGAAGCGCCGCGGCAGATCAATACCGCCAATGCCATCTGGGCCAGGCCCAAGTCCGAGATCACGGCGGAGAGCCACAAGGAGTTCTTCGGCCATATCGCCGGCATCTATTCCGATCCGGCCCTCACCATCCATTACCGCGCCGAGGGCCGCAACGAATATACCGTGCTGCTCTATGTGCCGGGTGAGAAGCCCTTCGATCTCTATGACCCGGAGCGGCGCGGCCGCCAGAAACTCTATGTGAAGCGCGTCTATATCGCCGACGACGTGGAACTGCTTCCCGCCTATTTGCGCTTCGTGCGCGGCGTGATCGATTCGGAAGACATGCCGCTCAACATCTCGCGCGAGATGCTGCAGAACAATCCGCAGGTTCAGGCGATCCGCAAGGCGGTGACCAATAAAGTCCTCGCCGAGCTGAAGAAACTCTCCGAGACGGACGCTCCGGCTTTCGCCAAGATCTGGGAGGTGTTCGGGCCGGTGATCAAGGAAGGCCTCTATGAGGACATGGAGCGGCGCGATGCCTTATTTGAAGTCGCCCGCTTCCGTTCGACCAAGTCCGACAACATCACCCTCAAGGACTACATGGCGGGGCTCAAGGAAAATCAGACGGCGATCTATTATCTGACGGGAGAAGATGCCGTGAAGGCCGCCGCCAGCCCGCAGCTCGAAGGCTATAGGGCGCGCGATGTGGAAGTCTTGCTGCTCACCGATCCGGTCGACTCGTTCTGGGTCAGGACGGCCTTGGGCTTCGATGGCAAACCGTTCAAGTCGGTGACGCAAGGAACTGCCGATCTCGACCTGATCAAGCTCAAGGACGAGGCGAAGCCCGCAGTAGCGGACGATGCCGGGACTGCGACTCTGATCGCCGCCATGAAACAGGCGCTGGGCGCTAAGGTGCAGGATGTACGCAGTTCGAAACGCCTGACCGATTCGGCCTGCTGCCTCGTCAACGACAGCATGATGGACCGGACGCTGGAGAGATTGCTGTCGCGCCAGAAGGATTCCGGGGTGGCCGTCTCGGCGCCGATCCTTGAGATCAATGCAGGCCATCCTCTCATCGCCGCCCTTAGCCGGACCGTGACCGCCAAGGGGGTGATGGCCGTCGAAGACGCGGCGCAATTGCTGCTCGACCAGGCCTTCATTATCGAAGGCGAACAGGTGCCCGACCCGGCAGGTTATGCCAAGCGCATGGCGGATGTGATGGCCAAGGTATTTGGGTAATTTGGCTTCCCTTCTCCCTCCGGCATAGGTGTGTTTGTGTCACTTGACTGCAACAGCCGCCGCTTGGTTTCAACTTGGCACTTTTCATCTGCCCGAATCCATGCTATCGGCCTGACCTACGCGAACTTGCAAAGGAGTCAGCCATGGGGAATATTTTTACGCGGCGCTGAACTCCGGGCTGTCTGAGGCTCGGACCTCGGACGGTTAGCGTATCTCGCGCGTCTCACGCGCTTGTCATCACATTATTGTTCTGAACCGCTGGTTTCCGGCTGAGGGCTTTTCTTGCTCTTGAGCCCCGGTATGCCTGCGGCTTTGTCATCATCCACGCGCTTGAGGTTCAAGTCCTCATGAATCGCCACGGAGACTCACATGTTCTCGCTCAAGTTCGACCTGTTGTTTCCAAGTTTCGAGGCTGCCAAGGGGGCGGCCCGGAAGCTCAATGCCGTGCTAAAGCCGCCGCGTCCCCATGCCGACCCCCGCGAATTGCGGCGCATGCTCGCGGAATTGCGCGAGGCCAGGGAAAGGGTGCGGGCGCAGACGCTGGTGCACCGGAATCCCTTTCTTTAATGTGGTCCCAAGCTCTGCTAATCTCATGGCTGAGACCGCAACAGGCCGCGGGTGGCGCGTAACGCCATCGTCTGCGGGGTGCGTAGCGGCCTCTTCGGACAGTCAATCCACAAGCCCCTTCCGGCATCGTCACCTTCGGGTGAAGCCGCCGCCACGCCCTGCGGGTGAACAGCCCCCGTGTGACGGCTCGCGATGCCGGAAGGACATTTCTTGGAGACGGCAATGGAAGAATTCAACTGGCTGGCCTTCGTGGTCATTCTCATCGCCGGGTTTGTTATACTGGTGATGGTGCGGCGCGGGCGCTCCTCGCTTTATGACCAGACGGTTTACGAATGGCAGACGGGCCTCTTGTATCGCAGCGGGAAATTCGAGCGCCAGGTAGGGCCGGGGCGCTATTGGCTGTTCTTCAACCGCAGCCTCTACACGGTGAGCAAGACCGAGCAATCGGTTCTAGTGAGTGCCCAGGAGATCCTGTCCCGCGACCGGCTGCAATTCAAGATCTCCGGATTGGTTACTTACATCATCGCCGAACCGCGCAAGCTGTTCGAGGCAACGGCCGGCGCCATCGGCGAAGCTCTGCAACGCGACTTGCAGTTGGCCCTGCGCGAGATCGCAGCATCGCGGCCGCTCGAGGAGATGATCGATGCGCGCAAGGCGCTGGACGCGGAATTGCTGGCGCTGTTCAAGGCGAAGGCGGAACCACGCGGCGTCAATGTCACGGGTGCCGCCATCCGCGACCTGATCCTGCCGGCTGACACGCGCCGGCTCTATGCCGAGTTCGAGCGGGCCCGCTTTGAAGGCCTGGCTGCGCTGGAGCGGGCGCGCGGAGAGCAGGCAGCGCTGCGCTCGCTGGCCAATTCGGCACGGCTGCTCAAAGGCAATCCCGAATTGATGAATCTGCGGCTGCTACATGCGCTTTCCGGTCAGCCGGGTAAAGCGGCGCCTACCATCGTGCTGGGGGGCGGCAGCGGGCTGATGCCGGTTGCCGCTGGTGTTGCCGAACCGGATGAAAGTTAGGCGAACAGTTTTCCAAACACATCCAACGAGGTGTTGGCGCCGCAGATGACGGCGCCAACACGTTCGTCTTTCTCCGGCTTGTAAGCACCTGACAAGAGTGCCGCGAAGGCCGCGGCGCCGCCCGGTTCGGTGACCAGTTGCAGGTGCTGCCAGAGGTGGCGCTGGGCGGCGCGGATATCGTCGTCGCTGACGAGGACCACTTCCGAAACGTGATCGCGGGCGATGCCGAACATGAGCTTTCCCACCATGCTGGCGCCGAGCGAATCGGTGGCGAGGCCGGAGGGCTCTATGGCAACACGGTCTCCGGCCGCCAGAGCCGCATGGAGCGTGTTGCAGGTTGAGGGTTCGACGCCCACCAGTTTGATGCCCGACTGATACCAGGCGGCAATGCCGCCGATCAAGCCACCGCCGCCCACCGCGACGAGGAGCGTGTCGAGACCCGGCGCCTGGTCCTCCAGTTCACGGGCCAGCGTGCCCTGGCCCTGGAGGGTCGGCTCGGCATCATAGGCGTGAACGCCGACGGCACCCGTTGCGGCGATCCAGGCCTCGCAGAGCGCCAGCGCTTCGCCGTAATTGGCGCCCTTCTGCACGATCTCGGCGCCATAGGAGGCGATACGCGCCACCTTGGCAGAGGACGAGATTTCGGGAACGAAAATCTTGGCCCGGTGTCCAAGCTGACGGGCGGCGAAGGCCACCGCCGCGCCATGGTTGCCGCCCGATGCGGTGGCAATGCCTGCGGCCTCCACCCTGGCCCCGGCCAGGGTGTTGAAGGCGCCGCGCGCCTTGAAGCTCCCCGAATGCTGTAAAAGCTCAAGCTTCAGGGTCACCGGATTTGCCACGCCCGGCACCATGATATCAATCACCGGGGTGCGGCGGATGAAGGGGGCGATGCGCTGGGCGGCTTCGGCAATCGTCTGGCGGGTGATGCTCATGATGGCCTCGCGTTGCCGTGCAATGCGCCAGCGACATTGAGCACCATTGTCCCGGCGCTCATGACGATGGCCCGGGTGAGGGTGCCCATTGCCTGGTGGAAGGCCTCTTCCTTCGGCTTGTCGACGCGGCCGGCGAGATAAAGGCCGCTCAGCAGATCGCCCGTGCCATGGGGCACGTGATCGAGGTGCTTGACAAGCAGACGATCCCGGACATCGCCCGCGATCAGCAGGGTTGCAAGCTGGTCGTCCCCGGCCGGGATCGAAGTGGCCAGCACCTCGGGCACGCCAAAGCTCGTAGCGGCCGCCATGGCGCTGTCCTCATCGCTGACCGTCATGCCCGAAAACCATTCCAGTTCGAAGCGGTTGGGCGTGATGCAGGTGGCCAGGGGAATGAGCCGGTCCCTGATCGCCTCGGCCACCGTTTCGGGGACATAAAGGGCGCCGGCATCGCCGATCACCGGGTCGATCAGCACGTAAAGCCCGGGCTGGCGGGCCTTCATCCGTATCAGGATGGTTTCCATCACCTCGATCTGCTCCGCCGACACGAAATAGCCGGTCATGACGGCGCCACAGCCTTCGAGCGTGCCCAGTTCGTCGAGCGCTTCAAGCATGTTCGACAGATCTCGGGGCGTTGTGTGGAAACCGGCGGGATTGCCGTGGCCCGGATGCTGGGACAGCAGGATGGTTGGTATGGCCAGCACCTCGTGGCCCCTGGCCTGAAGGGCGGGCACGGTGGCGCTGTTGCCGACCGGACCGTAGGTAACTTGTGATGAAACGCAGAGGATGCGCATGGTTCAGAACACGTTCTTCTCGAACAAGGGGGCGTTGCGCAACACGCGCTCGTAACCGAAGCGGCTGAGATCGATGGTGCGGTAGGCGCCATGGACAATCAATTCGGCAATGGCATTGCCTGTCGCCGCGCCTTGCTGTAGCCCGTGGCCCGAGAAGCCATTGGCAAACAGGAAATTCGAAATCTCCGGATGCGGTCCGATCACGGCATTGTGGTCGAGGGCATGGTGATCGTAGTGGCCAACCCAGGCGTTGATGACCTTGATCGCCTCGAAATGCGGGATCCGCTCGGCGAGCACCGGCCAGATGCGTTCCTCGAACCAGGAATAATCCACCTCCCAGTCCAGAACGGCGGGTTCATCGTGCTCTTCCGGGGCCAGGCCGCAGATGAAGTGACGGCCCTCGGGACGGACATAGACTCCAACGGCATCGACGGTGAGCGGCGCCAGATGCAGCGCTTCGGTTGCGGACGGGCAGTCCAGCACATAGACATAGCGCTTGCGCGGACCCACGGCCAGGGCAATGCCAGCCATGGCGGCGATGCTGCCGCCTCCGGCTCCAGCCGCATTCACCAGGGTGCCGCAGCCGATGCTCCCGCCTGAGGCCAGCGTGACGCCGGTGATGCGGTTTCCATCGCGGCTGATGCCCGACACTTCAGCGGCGATGACCTCGACGCCCTTGGCCACCGCAGCCTTGCGCAACAGCGTCATCAGCGAATAGGGATCGAGCCAGCCCTCGCCCGACAGGCCGAAACAGCCGCCGCCCAGGCCTTGCGCATTGAGCCAGGGGAAGCGCGCGCCGAGATCGTCACCGCTCAGCAGGGCATTGTCGGCGCCGTTGGCGATCTGCACGCGGTGATTGGCCTCGAGGATGGGCATGCCCTGTTCCGAGGCGAGGATCAGATAGCCCTGTTCGCGGAAGTTCACATCGGCCTCGGGGCCGAATTCGTTTCTGAGATTGCGGATCAGGTTCAGGCCGAATTTCGACAGCTCGATGTTTTCGGGCGTCGAGAACTGTTGGCGGATGCCGCCCGCCGAGAGGGCGGTGCAGCCCTTGGCGTAGGTCGTGTCCTTCTCCACAATGGCGATGGAACCGGTGAAACCGTGCTTCTTCAAGTACCAGGCGCAGGCGCTGCCAAGCACGCCGCCGCCGACAATGACGATATCGAAGTGTCTCATGATCTCCGCACCATGCCCAAAGTGATTAAGCGTCACAAGCCCTTACCCAAAACTGGGCTTCACATCACGCAGTGCAGCGTCTAGTTTTGCGCTGCAACACAGTGGAACAGCCATGACCTTCCGCCCCCGCCGCAGCGTCCTCTATATGCCGGGCGCCAATGAACGCGCGCTGGAAAAGGCCAGGAGCCTTCCCGCCGACGCGCTGATCCTCGATCTCGAGGATTCGGTGGCGCCCGAGGCCAAGATCGATGCCCGATACCGGGTGGGCAATCTGGTGAAGGCCGGAGGCTATGGCCGCCGCGAAATGGTCATCCGCATCAATGGGCTCGACACGCCGTGGGGGGTGGACGACATGGCGGCGGCGGTTGAGGCAGCACCCGATGCCGTTCTGGTGCCGAAGGTGTCGAGTGCCGGCGATGTGATGCGTTCAGCCGCTCTCATGGGCGATACCAATCCCCGAACCAGGCTGTGGGTGATGATGGAAACGCCGCTGGCCATTCTCAACGCCAGGGAGATCGCAGGCGCCGACGCGCGCCTAGCCTGCCTGGTGCTCGGCACCAACGATCTGGTGAAAGAGACGCGGGCGCGGGCGTCAGGTGGGCGTTTCGCGCTGGTGCCGATGCTGTCGGCCTGCGTGCTGGCGGCGCGGGCATATGGACTGGACGTGATCGACGGTGTCTTCAACGACTTCCGCGACGAAGAGGGTTTCCGGGCGGAATGCGAACAGGGCCGCGACCTCGGCATGGACGGCAAGACGCTGATCCATCCCGGGCAGATCGGCGTCTGCAATGCGGTGTTTTCTCCGTCCACGGACGATGTCGAGTGGTCGCGGAAGATCATCGCAGGGTTCGCCGAGCCTTCGAACGCCACGAAAGGCGTCATCACCATCGACGGCAAGATGGCCGAGCGCCTGCATCTGGCCATGGCGGAACGCGTCGTGGCAATTGTGGAGGCGGTGCGGGCATGAGCAAGACCAATCCCGGCAATTTCTTCGAAGACTTCAGCCTCGAACAGCGGATCGACCACGCAACACCGCGCACTGTAACATCAGGCGATGCGGCGCTCTATACGGCGCTCTATGGCTCACGCTTCGCCGTACAGTCATCCGACTTTTTCGCGAAATCCATCGGTTACCCGCAAGCCCCCGTTGACGACCTGCTGGTGTTCCACATCGTCTTCGGCAAGACGGTGCCGGATATCTCGCTCAATGCGGTGGCCAATCTGGGCTATGCCGATTGCCGGTTTTTACAAGCAGTCTATCCCGGCGATACGCTGATGGCCGAGAGCCAGGTTATTGGACTGAAGGAAAACTCGAATGGCAAGACCGGTACCGTCTATGCCCGGACCTCAGGCATAAATCAAAGAGACGAAGTAGTTATGACCTATGTGCGCTGGGTGATGGTCAGGAAGCGTGACGAGAACGCTCCGGCACCTGAAGCGCACGTACCGTCTCTGCCAAAACGTGTCGAGCCTTCGGTGCTTGGCTTTGCCTGCCCGTTGATTGATTCACAGGTATGGGACGAAATGCACGCGGGCTCGCCGCATCGCTTCGATGACTATGTGGTGGGCGAGAAGATCGATCATGTGGACGGCATGACGGTGGAGGAGGCCGAGCACCAGATCGCCACCCGCCTCTATCAGAACACCGCCAGGGTGCATTTCAACCTGTTCTCGGAAGCCCAGGGACGCTTCGGGCGCAGGCTCGTCTATGGCGGGCATGTGATCTCGCTGGCCCGGGCGCTGTCGTTCAATGGCCTCGGCAACGCGTTTCATATCGCCGCCATCAATGGCGGGAGGCATGTGGCGCCGCTGTTCGCCGGGGCTACGGTCTTCGCCTGGTCGGAGATCGTCGGCAAGGCGGACCTGCCGGGGCGCGGCGATGTGGCGGCCTTGCGCATCGTGACCAGGGCCACGCGCGATCTGCCGTGTACGGATTATCCGGTGGCGGAGGGTGCGGTGGACAGGCCGGGGGTGATTCTGGAATTGGATTATTGGGCGCTGATGGTGCGGTAAAGGGCCCTCATCCGGCCTGTCGGCCACCTTCTCCCATGGCTTCGCCACGGGAGGAGGCGCAAGCAGCGAACCGCCTTCTCCCGCGCTTGCGTGGGAGAAGGTCCCGAAGGGGGATGAGGGCTCTTCGCTACGGCACCGGTGTCCAGATCACCTGTTCGATGCTGGTGGCGCCCGAGGCCAGCATGATGAGGCGGTCAAGCCCTAAAGCCACACCCGAGGCCGGCGGCATTATCGCCAAGGCTTCGAGCAATTCCTCGTCGATGGGATAGCGCTCGCCGTAGACTTTCTCCTTCACATCCATCTCGGCCTCGAAGCGGCGGCGCTGCTCGTTGGCGTCGGTCAGTTCGCCGAAACCGTTGGCCAGTTCGACGCCGCAGGCATAGAGTTCGAAACGTTCGGCCACGCGGGCGTCATGGGAGCAGGCGCGGGCCAGGGCGGCCTCGACGGCCGGGTATTCATAGAGCACGGTGACGCGGCCATTGCCGAGATTGGGCTCGACGTCTTCCACGAGGATGCGGCTGAAAATATCCGACCAGGAATCATCCGCCGCATGACGCACATGGGACTGGCCGGCGAGAGCCGGGCCGTCGGCCTCACCGGTGGCGCCAATGGTGCTCAGCAGATCGACTCCCGCATAGCGCCGGAAAGCATCGTTGACGGTCAGCCACTCAGGGTTCGCCAGCGGATCGGCCTCCCGGCCTCGCCACTGGAAATGGCGCGTTGCCGCCGTTTCAGCAGCCAGCCGCATCAGCGACAAGGTGTCCTCGATGACGATCTCATAATCCTCATTGGCGCGGTACCACTCCAGCATGGTGAATTCCGGTGCGTGGGTGAGGGTGCGCTCGCGGTTGCGGTAGACATGGCCCAGATCGAAGATGCGGGTCTCGCCCGCCGCCAGCAGCTTCTTGCAGGCAAATTCGGGTGAGGTGTGAAGATAGAGCCGCTCGACGCTGCCGTCGGGCTGGATCAGGTCGGTGGCAAAGCCGTGGAGATGGGCCTCGTTGCCGGGGGACAACTGCAGTGCGCCGCAATCGACCTCGATGAAATCGTTGGTCCCGAACCAATCGCGAATCCGCGATATGATGCGGTTGCGGACCAGCAGGAAGGGCCGACGGTCGGCATGGCGGCCGGGATCGAACCAGGGCGATTGACTCGGAGGCACTCGGGTACTCCCTTAGGGGTTGGCATCGCCAGGTGCCGCTGCTAATACCGCGCCCAACCCAATACGGCAATTCTCCAGAAACGAGCAATACAGTGGTCAAGATCATCGCAAGCGGTGTCCGCAAGGGCAATGTCATCGAACATGAGGACGGCAAGCTTTATGTGGTGCTCAAGGCCGAGTCCATGCATCCCGGAAAGGGCACGCCAACCACGACCATCGACATGCGCCGAATTTCGGACGGCGTTAAAACGGTGGTGCGCTACAAGACGACCGATACGATGGAGCGCGCATTCGTCGAGACCATCACCCACAGCTATCTCTATCTCGATGGCGACAATTACGTCTTCATGAACCCCCAGAACTACGAGCAGATTCCGGTTCCCGCCGACATGCTGGGTGAAAGCGCTCCGTTCCTGCAGGAAGGCATGGAATGCCAGTTAGCACTTTTCAATGGCGTGCCGATCTCGATCGAGCTGCCGCCGCGCGTGACGCTCGAAATCGTCGAGACGGAACCGGCGATCAAGAACCAGACGGCGTCCTCGTCGTTCAAGCCCGCGGTTCTGTCCAATGGCGTGCGCACCATGGTGCCGCCGCACATCACGTCGGGCACGCGCATCGTGGTGTCGACGGAAGATTCCTCCTATGTGGAACGCGCCAAGGACTAAATCCTCCTGAACACGGCGACCACTTCGACATGTGATGTCCATTTGAACTGGTCGACGGCGGTGAGTCCGGTCAGCGCGTAGCCGCCATTCACCAGGATTTCCGCGTCGCGGGCCAGACTGGCGGGATCGCAGGAGACGGCCACCACCGTCTTCACTTTTGATTTCGCAAGTTGCCTTGCCTGGGCCTCGGCTCCGGCGCGGGGCGGGTCGAAGACCACGGCATCAAAAGCCTTCATCTCAAGCGCCACGAGCGGTTCGCGGAACAGGTCGCGGGCCGTGGCAATGAGAGGTTTCAGGCCCGGCGTCAGTTTGGCTGCGGCGTTCAGCGCGGCGATTGCCGGGCGGTCATTGTCATAAGCCTCGACCTTGCAGCGTTCGCCCAAGCGCAGCGCGAAGGGGCCGCAGCCGCAGAACAGGTCGGCCACGGTCTTGGCCTTGCCGATGCCGTCGCGCACGAGTCCCGCCAAGGCCGCTTCGCCTTCCGCTGTCGCCTGAAGGAAGGCGCCCGGCGGAATCGCTACCTCGGCCTTGCCCATGGCGACTCGCGGGTTGAAGGCCGTGGCGATGACCGCGCCGTTGACGCTTAAGCGGGCCAGTTGCAGTTCGTTCATCAGGCCGGCGAGCTTGGCATGCTCCGCGGCGACGATCTGGCGCTCGGCCTTCACGCTGGCATCGATACCGGCATCGGTGGCGGTCAGCGCAACATCGCAATCGCCAAGCTTTGCGCCGATGCCGCGGGCGATGGCGAAGCCGCGCTCCAGCGGCGCAACCAGGATGGGGCAGCGATCGATGTCCAGGAGATCATGACTGCGTAGCCCCATGTAGCCCGCCGTGACCACTCCACCCACACGGCGCACGTGGATGGCGGCCCGGCGGCGGCCCGCGCCATGGGCATCGATCAGTGCACGGACATTCGCTTCGATGCCGTGGGCGCGAAAGGCCTGTTCGACGAGCGAAGCCTTCCAGGCGCGGTACGAGGTCTCGTCCCAATGTTGCAACTGGCAGCCGCCGCAGACGCCGTAGTGCGGGCAGAATGGCGCGATACGGCCGGGTGACGGCACCAGGATTTCCACGAGACGGGCGCGTTCGCCATCGAGCGCCGCGCGCACCGTCTCGCCCGGCAGGGTTCCGCCGATGTAAACGGCGCGGCCCTCGTGGCGCGCCACGCCTTCGCCCCGGCGTCCCATGCCCTCGATGGTGAGAGTGACGTCACTCATCGTATTCGCCCGCGGGATAGGCGATGGCGATGCCATAACCGGTGCCGAGCGTGATGGTGGCTGGACCCAGCGCCACATTGGAGAGCGTGAGCGTGGACCCGAGCGGCACGCTGCACTGAATCAGTGGCCACTTGACGCCATGGAGGTCGAGGCCGTCGAGATCGGTGAAGGGGATGATGCTGATGCGGCTTCCGGGGGGCAAGTCGATCACCCTGCGGCCGGGCAGCACGGCATGGGCTTCCTCCGTGCCGCTGGTGAGCAGACAAGGAATTCCGGCCTGCGCCAGTTGCAGGGTCTGGCCCAGGAGTCCGGTGGTGTGATCGGTCTGTCCACCGAGGCCGCCGAGCAGGACGATGCGGGTTGCGCCCCGCTTCAGGGCGGCCGCCACCGCGATGGCGCCATCGGTTGCATCCTTCTCCGCCGGAAATTCCTCGCGCGGCACGTCGCGGTACTGGATCGTCAGTTCCGAACCCGCCGAGTCGAAATCGCCGACCCAGAGTTCGGGCATGAGATGAAGCGCTGCCGCATGCATCATGCCGCTGTCGGCGGCGATGACGCGCGAGCCCTCGATCTGCGCCTTCAAGCGCGGCGTGACGGTGAGATCGCCGCCCAGGAGTATGGTGAACTTCGTCATGGGCGCAGCTCTAGCAAATGCCGCTTGTCAGCGCACCCACGAAGGCTTATGTCCGGCATCGCTCTCAACGGGGTGCTGCCAAGCGCAGCTGAGATGGGCAATTGCCCGAACCCGCTGAACCTGATCCGGATCATGCCGGCGGAGGGATTGATAGCGGAACCCGGCGTCGGGAACCAATCCTCCATCCAACGGCGAATGGAGGTATTTTGAAGAAGACGCTCACCGCTCTGTTCGCGCTCCTTGCCCTTGCAACGCCTGCCCTGGCGAAGGAGACGCTCACAATTTACACCTATGACAGCTTCGTCTCCGAATGGGGACCCGGCGCCAAGATCAAGGAGACCTTCGAGAAGTCCTGCGGCTGCTTGATCGAATGGGTGGCCCTGGGCGACGGCGTCGCCCTGCTCAACCGCCTCAAGCTTGAAGGCGCTAACACCAAGGCCGACGTGGTGCTGGGCCTCGATACCAACCTGACGGCCGAAGCGGCGGAAACCAAGTTATTCGGCAGACATGGCGTTAGCGTCAAGCTGGCGCATGTGCCGGTGCCCTGGGTCGACGAGTATTTCATGCCCTTCGATTTCGCCCATTTCGCCGTCGTCTATGACAGCGCGGCGATGCCGGTGCCGCCCTCCTCGCTCGACGATCTGGTGAATGGCGATCCGGCACAGAAGATCATTCTCGAGGATCCGCGCTCGTCGACACCGGGCCTAGGTTTCCTGTTGTGGATGAAACAGGTCTATGGCGAAAAGGCCGGTGAAGCCTGGAAGAAACTGCGTCCGCGCATTCTCACCGTGACGCCCGGCTGGCCGGAGGCCTATGCGCTGTTCACCAAAGGCGAGGCGCCGATGGTGCTCTCCTATACCACGTCGCCCGCCTATCATGTCATCGCCGAGAATACGACACGCTACAAGGCGGCTGCCTTCTCCGAGGGCCACTATCTGCAGATCGAGGTGGCGGGTTTGATCGAAGCCTCGCCCGAGAAGGCACTGGCACAGAAATTTCTGGCATTCATGATGGGGCCGGGGTTCCAGGACCAGATTCCGACCAGCAACTGGATGTTCCCGGCAGGCACCACGACGGCGCCCCTGCCGCCTGCGTTCGATGCGCTGGTGAAACCGGCCAGGACGCTGATCTATTCGCCGCTCGAAGTCGAACAGAACCGCCGCGCCTGGATCGATGAATGGCTGAACGCCATGGCGAAATGATTGCCGCCAAGCCGTCACCGGCGCCAGCCACATTGGCGCTCGCCTTTCTGGCTCTGGCGCTTAGCGCCGGGTTCCTGCCGGTGCTGTGGATCGGCGGCGGCCTGGGCCTCACCGCCTTCGACACTTATCTGCTCCGTGTGCTGATCTTCACGGTGACGCAGGCGGGGCTTTCCACGCTGCTGGCGCTGCTGATCGGCCTCCCAGTGGCGCGCGCCCTGGCCAGGCAGCAGTTCCGGGGGCGGACCCTTGCCGTCCGCTTCCTCAACCTGCCGCTGGCGCTTCCGGCCATCGTGGTCATCATCGGCATCATGGAGGTCTATGGCGCCAGGGGCTGGCTCGGCGGCCTGTTCGACATTTATGGTTTGCAAGGTATTTTGCTCGCCCATGTGTTCTTCAATTTTCCGCTGGCGGCGCGTCTGATGCTGTCCGACCTTGAGCGCATTCCGGCGGATAGCTGGAAGATCGCGGCGCAGCTTGGTTTCTCAGCCCAAGACAATTGGCGGCTGGTGGAATGGCCGCAACTGCGCGGCAGCTTACCCGGCATCGCGCTGCTGATCTTCCTGCTCTGCGCCTCAAGTTTCGCCATCGTGCTGACCCTGGGCGGGGGGCCAAGCGCCACGACGCTTGAGGTTTCGATCTACCAGGCGCTGCGCGCCGATTTCGATCCAGCGCGGGCCGCATCTCTGGCGCTGGTGCAACTGGCGCTGTGCACCAGTCTGGCGCTCTTCGCACAACGCCATGGCGGCTTGATGCAGGGCTGGCCCGCCATGGGAAAGCCGGCGCGCCGCTTCGATGGCGGGCGGGGAGCCACGCAAGTACGAGACTATTGCATCATCGCGCTTGGACTGTTGCTGCTGCTGCCGCCCTTGGTGGCATTGGCCGTTTCCGGACTGTTTCAGATTCAAGTAAATGCCAGCGTGTTGCGGGCCATTGCCACGAGCTTTGCGCTGGGGTTGTCAAGCGCCGCGCTGGCCTTCGTCCTCGTCTGGCCGCTGGCTTCGGCGGCGGCGCGCGGCGGCACGTGGCGGCGGCGCTCCGCAATAGCGGTGCTCGCCGCGTGGATCATGCCGCCCGCGGTCCTGGCCACGGGCTGGTTCATCCTGCTGGTGGCCCATGCCGGTATCACCGGACTGGCGCCCGTGCTGGTCGTCACCATGAACGCGCTGATGGCGCTCCCCTTCGTGTACCAGGTTCTAAGCCCGGCTCTGGCACAACAGGCGGCGGCACATGACCGGCTGTGCGCAAGTCTTGGCGTCACCGGCTGGAACCGTTTCGTGCGGATCGATCTGCACGCGCTGAAGCGCCCCGTCGGCCTTGCACTCATCATGGCGATGATTCTGTCGCTCGGCGATCTCACGGCGATATCGCTGTTCGGAACCCAAGACTTCGTGACGCTCCCGGCGCTCATCTACCGCCAGATGGGCAGCTACCGCTTTGACGAGGCCATCGGCACGGCGCTGCTGCTGGCGGTGCTCGTCATGGGGCTCAGCACGCTGGCCGAACGCTGGAGTGCGCGGATGTGATCCGGCTCGACACTGTGGCCTTCCGTTACGAGGACATGCGCATGCTGTTCCATGCCACGTTCGCGCGCGAAAGCTTCACGGCGATCATCGGACCGAGCGGTGCCGGTAAATCGACGCTGCTCAATCTCATCGCCGGTTTCGAGCAGCCATTGTCGGGCCGCGTGCTGATCGCCGGGCAGGAGGTGACGGCGCTGGCACCCGACAAACGCGCCGTCAGCATGATCTTTCAGGACAACAATGTCTTCGCCCATCTCGACCTGTGGAAGAATGTGGCGATCGGTGTTGCGCCTTCCCTCAAGCTCGACGCGGCGCAGCGGGCGCTGGTTGAATGGGCACTCGAAGAAGTGGGATTGGGCGGGCTGAAGCAGCGCCTGCCGGGCGAGGTCTCGGGAGGCGAGCGCCAGCGGGTGGCGATCGCCAGGGCCCTGGTGCGCAAGCATCCGGTGCTGCTGCTCGACGAACCATTCTCAGGCCTGGGGCCGGCACTGCGCCGCGAGATGCTCGATCTGGTGATCGCCATGCAGAGGAAGCGCGGCCTCACCGTGCTCATGGTGTCGCACCAGCCGGAAGATGCCGAATACGCGGCGAGCCACACGGCCTATCTGGAAGAGGGACGCATCGTGGCGATGCGGCCCACGGCGGAACTCTTCGCCGCAACCGGCATCCCGGGCCTCGAGCGCTATCTTGGGGACTGGAGAAGGCCCCGCTATTCGGCTACGAGCCCTCGGCCATGAGCAGGATCCTTCTTCATCTCCGCGATATCGGCCTGACCTTCGGCGGCCAGCCCATTCTCGATGGCGCCGAACTGGCGGTGGCCGAAGGCGAACGCGTGGCGCTGGTGGGGCGCAACGGCTCGGGCAAGTCGACGCTGTTGAAAATCGCGGCGGGCATGGTGGAGGCCGATCATGGCGATCTCTGGCAGCAGCCCGGCACGACCATCCGCTATCTGCCCCAGGAGCCCGATCTATCGAGCTACAAGACTGTACTTGAATATGTGGAGTCCGGGCTTGGGCCAACCGATGATCCGCACCGCTGCACGTCGCTGCTGCGCGAGCTGGGATTGACGGGTGAGGAAGATCCCAAACAATTATCGGGCGGTGAAATCCGCCGCACGGCGATTGTCCGCACGCTGGCGCCCGAGCCCGACATCCTGCTGCTCGACGAGCCCACCAACCATCTCGATCTGCCGGCCATCGAATGGCTCGAAGCGGAATTGAATTCATTGCGCTCTTCACTGGTGCTGATCAGCCATGACCGGCGCTTCCTGCAATCGCTGTCTAACCGCACCGTGTGGCTCGACAGGGGTTCGTCGCGGCGGCTGGAGCGCGGCTTTACCTATTTCGAAACCTGGCGCGACGAGGTGCTGGCCAAGGAAGAGGCCGACCAGGTGCTGCTGGCCAAGCGCATCGCAACGGAAGAATACTGGATGCGCTATGGCGTGACGGCGCGGCGCAAGCGCAACATGCGGCGCGTCGAATTGCTGTCGACTTTGCGCAGCGAACGCAAGGAGCATGTCGGCGCCCTGGGTGCCGTGCGCATGGCGTCATCTGCGGGCGACATGCCGGGCAGGCTGGTGGCCGAAGCCAGGGCCATGTCGAAGTCGTTCGGCGAACGTGCCATCGTGTCCAATCTCGATCTCCTCATCATGCGCGGCGACCGGCTCGGCATCGTCGGACCCAATGGGGCGGGCAAGACGACGTTGATCAAGCTCCTGACCGGCGAGATCGAACCGGATTCGGGGATCATCCGGCGCGGCACCAATCTTGAAATCGTCAAGCTCGACCAGAGTCGCCAGAGCCTCGATCCCGATGCGACACTGGCCGAAGTCATCACCGACGGGCG
>JANPCA010000643.1:0-4754 GCA_031430715.1 Hyphomicrobiales bacterium
GCGTCCCGTGGTGGCGGTCGGGCGCGCCGCGAGCCTGGTCTCATTGTCGGGGTCGATTTACGAATATATGATCCCGCTTCTGAACAAGCGCAGCCCGGACGGCACGCTGAAAATCCAGACGATGCGCCTGGTGGTCCAAAAGCAGATTGCCCATGCCATGAAACGCGGCACACCCTGGGGCATATCGGAATCGGCCTATGCGGCGCGCGACCGGAATTTCGTTTATCAATATTCCAGTTTCGGCGTTCCCGGGCTTGGCCTCAAGCGCGGGCTGGGCGACAGTCACGTGATCGCGCCCTATGCGACGGGGCTGGCGGCGATGATCGCGCCGCGCGAGGCGGTGGAAAATTACCGCAAGCTCGAAGCGCTCGGCGGCGCTGGCCGTTATGGCTTCTATGAGGCCATCGACTTCACGGCCAGCCGCCTGCGGGCCGGGCAACCCCATGAAATCATCCGGGCCCATTTCGCCCATCACCAGGGCATGACCATAACGGCTATTCACAACGCCGTATCGGGAGGGGCACTCAGATCCTATTTCCACCGGGAGAACACGGTGCGGGCCACCGAACTCCTGTTGCAGGAACGCGCCCCCGATCACTTGCCGGTCAAGACCGCCGCCATCGACCGGCCGCGTCCCGCCGAAGGGCCGCATCCCGACAGCGCCGAGGCGGCGCGCTTCATCGATCCCGATGGCGAGGACGAAGCGGTGGCGCATCTTCTCTCCAATGGGCCCTATGCGGTGATGATCACCGCCACCGGCACTGGCTACAGCCGGTGGAACGGTATCGCCATCAACCGCTGGCGCGAGGATGCAACCGCCGGCGGCAACGGCATGGCGATCATGCTCCGCGACCTGACCTCGGGCGCCGCCTGGCCCGCGGCGTCGGAGCCGCGCCTCGGCCCTCACGCTTCCGCTCAGGCGATCTTCAGTCAGGAAAAAGCCGAATTCCACCGGATCGACGATGCCATCGTCACCCATCTCGAATGTATCGTGTCGACGGAGGACGACGCGGAAGCGCGCTGCCTCCATCTCGTCAATACATCGGACGAAGCCCGCAGCGTCGAATACACGTCCTATATGGAACTGGCGCTGGCCCATCCGGTGGCCGACGCCGCCCATCCGGCCTTCGCGAAGCTGTTTGTCGAAACCGAATTCCTGCCGGACCTTCAGGCGCTGGTGGCCACCAGGCGGCGGCGGCAGGAGAGCGATCCGCATATCTGGGTGGCGCAATTCATCGTTTGCGACAACGAGACCGCAACCGCCGTCGAATACGAGACCTCGCGCGAGGCCTTCCTGGGGCGCGGAAACCCTCTGGCCGAGGCCGATGCGCTTGCTTCGAGGGTTAGCCTTGGAGGATCGACAGGCAGCGTGCTCGATCCGGTCTTCGCGCTCCGGCAACGCGTCAGCCTGCTGCCGCACCGCAAAACGCGCGCGGTGATCTGGACGATCGCCGCCGCTACCCGGGAGGCGCTGCTTGAAAAGGTCAGCCGGCACCGCACCATCTCCGTCTACGAGCGTGTCGAGGTCCTGAGCTGGACGCAGTCACGCATCCTGCTCCGCCATCTGTCGATCGATACAACGGAAGCGAACCTGTTTCAGCAGCTTGCGTCGGCGCTGGTCTTTTCGTCGCGCCGCCACCGGCCAACGCCCAAAGCCATTGCCGACGGTATGCGGCCGCAGTCGGCGCTCTGGCCCCTGTCGATTTCAGGCAACCGGCCCATCCTGGCGGTGCGCATCAAGGATGTCGAGGACGCGCCCCTTCTCGAACAGGTTCTACGGCTGCAGGACTATCTATACGAAAAGCGCCTGGCCATCGATATCGTCATCATCAACGAGCGGCCCACCTCCTATCTGCAGGATCTCCAGGGACTTCTCGACACACTGATTGCCAAGCAGCGCATCAGCCAGTCGCTGCATGCGGGCGGAGAGCAGGGTGAAATTTTCCTGCTCCGGAATGACCTCCTGCAACCCGGCGTCCTCGATGCTCTCCTGGCGGCCGCCCGGATCGTTCTCGACGCAGCGCACGGCAAGCTCGAACAACAATTGACTCGAACAAAGCCCAAGACCGCCGCTTACGCCAAGACTCCGCCACTGCTCCTGCCGCCCGTTCAGGCGGAAGAGACGGCGCCCAGCAGCGATGGCCTTCAGTTCTTCAACGGCATCGGCGGTTTCGACACGGCCGGCCGGGAATATGTCATCCTGCATGACCGCCACCGTCCGCTTCCCGCACCATGGATCAATGTCATCGCCAATCCGAAATTCGGCACCCATTGTTCCGCCGAAGGTGGCGGCTACACCTGGTTTCAAAATAGCCGGGAGCGGCAGATCACGGCATGGTCGAACGACGCGGCCGCCGATCCGCCGAGCGAGGTCTTCTATATCCACGATATCGACACGGGTATTCTGGCTTCGCCTGCCGTGCAGCCGCTGGGCCGCCGCGCCGGTCAATTCCGCACCCGGCATGGCTTTGGCTACACGGTCCACGATGGGCGTGAACAGGGCCTGGCCATGGTACTGACCCAGACAGTTGCAACCGGGGATGCGGTGAAACGCGTCAGGCTGCGGGTCACCAATCTGCTGTCCACCAGCCGCAGGCTTCGCGTCACTTTCTATGCCGAAGCCGTCATGGGGCAGCGCCGCGCGGCGGCGGCCCATTTCATCAGCAGCGAGCATGACACGGCCTCGGGCGCCTTGTTCCTGCGCAACCGCTGGAACCCGGATTTTGCCGGGACCGTGGTCTTCGCGGATTTCCAGGGTTTGCAAACCAGCTGGACCGGCAACCGCCGCGCCGTGTTTGGCAAGGATGGCGATCTAAGGTCGCCGCGCGGGCTTCTCGCGCAGCCATCGCTTGGCAACGAAACGGGCGGCGGTTACGATCCCTGTGCCGCGTTGCAGATGAACCTTCAGATCGCGCCCCATCAGAGCGCCGAAGTCATCCTGACGTTCGGCGCGGGCGAGACTGCCGATGACGCTCGAGCCCTCGTCACGCGTTACCGGTCCGCCGATTTCAGCGAGACGCTGGATGCTTCGGTGGACCTGTGGCGGGACCTCGTGGACGCCGTGCAAGTCAAGACACCGGATGCCGCTTTCGACATCATGATGAATGGCTGGCTCATGTACCAGACCATCTCCTGCCGGATGTGGGCGCGATCGGGCTTCTATCAGGCCAGCGGCGCATTTGGATTCCGCGACCAGTTGCAGGACAGCCTGACGCTGGCCCATGTCCGCCCGGATCTGGCGCGCCAGCATATCCTGACCGCCGCATCGCGGCAGTTCCTGGAGGGCGACGTGCAGCATTGGTGGCTCCCTGAAACGGGTGCCGGGGTGCGCACCCGGATCAGCGACGACACCGTATGGCTCGCCTATTGTACGGCCTATTATGTGGAACTGACGGGCGACGCCGGTATCCTGGATGAGAGTCTGGCGTTTCTTGAGGGGCCGCCATTGCAAGACGGCGAACATGACGCGTTCTTCATCCCCGCGATGTCCGCGCAGACGGCCACACTCTATGCCCATTGCGTGCTGGCCCTGTCGCGTAATCTGGCGGCGGGCGCGCACGGGTTGCCCTTGATGGGAACGGGCGACTGGAACGATGGCATGAACCGGGTCGGCGAAGGGGGCAAAGGCGAGAGCGTCTGGCTCGGCTGGTTCCTGTGTGTGGCGCTCGAAGCCTTCGAGAGCTTGGCGGCGGCACGGCAGGATACGCGGAGCGCCGAGCGCTGGTCCATTTGCCGAACTGAACTTGCGGCGGCACTCGACAGCAATGGCTGGGACGGGGCGTGGTACAGGCGGGCCTATTTCGACGACGGGACGCCGCTTGGCATGGCCAGCGCCGCGGAATGCAGGATCGATGCGATCGCCCAGTCCTGGGCGGTGCTGTCGGGCGTTGCCGATCCGCTCAAGGCGCGCCGTGCCATGGAGAGTGCCGAACAGCACTTGATCGATTGGGATGCCCGCGTCGCGCAATTGTTCTGGCCGCCGTTTGAGCACCATGTTCCCTCGCCTGGCTATATCCAGGACTACCCACCCGGCATCCGCGAGAATGGCGGACAATATTCCCATGGCGCCATCTGGGCCACCTTTGCATTCGCCAAGCTGGGCGAGACGGAAAAGGCGGCACGCCTCTTCGCGCTCATCAATCCCATCAACCACGCCCTGACGCTTGCCGGCGCATGGACCTACAGGGTCGAACCCTATGCCGTCGTGGCGGATATTTATTCGGTGGCACCGCATCGCGGACGCGGCGGCTGGACCTGGTACACGGGGGCTGCCGGATGGAGCTACAGGGCAGGGCTCGAAGCCGTGCTCGGATTGCGCCGCAGGGGCGGCATTCTCAGCATCCAACCCTGCATTCCAGAAGCGTGGCCGGGGTTTGACGTTACTTATAAGTACAAGGGCAAATCGATCAGTCTATCGGTGAAGCGCACGGCCGGAAACCGTGCAGCAGCGGCGGTGCTTATGCCGGACTCGGGTTGCGCCACGATCGATCTCGATAGCGCTCCCGATGGCGGCCACTACCATGTGATTCTCACGCCCAAAACACCTTAACACAAAAGAGGCGCCCCAGGGGGCGCCTCTTCAATCGGCGTTCAAAGCCGGACGATGCCGTCAGTTCAGGGTACGCCGGACCTCGTTAAACACGGTCACCAGGATCGCAAAGCCGCCCACCAGGGCCGCGAGCAGGCCAACGCCAAGAAAGCCGCTGCCGCTGGCGAACACCGCAAGCACCACGGCCGTCGTTACGAACACCATC
>JANPCA010000644.1:0-20212 GCA_031430715.1 Hyphomicrobiales bacterium
CATGGCCATGCCGGGGTAGGAACCGCAGAAAACATGATGTCAGGGATGATCCGGGTCAAGGGCAACACCTCCGAGTCTGCCGGCGCGACCGGCAATGGCGGCCTGCTGGTGGTAGAGGGCGACGCATCTTCACGCTGCGGAATTTCGATGAAAGGCATCGACATTGTTGTTGGCGGCAACGTTGGCCACATGTCGGCCTTCATGGCGCAGCGCGGCAATCTGGTAGTTTGCGGCAATGCCGGCGAAGCGCTTGGCGATTCGATCTACGAGGCCCGGCTTTATGTGAAGGGCAAGGTGGCGAGCTTGGGCGCCGACTGCATTGAAAAGGAGATGCGCGCGGAGCATCTGGCTGATCTGGCAAGATTGCTGGCGGCGGCCAAGCGCAAGGACAAGCCAAAGGACTTCCGCCGCTACGGCTCGGCCCGCAAGCTTTACAATTTCAGCGTCGATCACGCCGACGCCTACTGAGGTTCCCATGGACACCAACATTCCGCGCACGGTTCCCCGCAAGTCGCATACATTCGACGACTACACGCTCTCCGAGATACGGCGCGCGGCGACCACCGGCATCTATGACATCCGCGGCGCTGGAGCCAAGCGCAAGCTGCCGCATTTTGATGATCTGCTGTTCCTCGGCGCCTCCATCTCGCGCTATCCGCTGGAAGGCTACCGCGAGAAATGCGGCACCGGCGTTGTGCTGGGTACGCGCTTTGCCAAGAAGCCGATCGAACTCAAGATCCCCATCACCATCGCCGGCATGAGCTTCGGCTCGCTCTCCGCCCAGGCCAAGGAGGCGCTGGGCCGTGGCGCCACGATGGCGGGCACCTCCACCACCACGGGCGACGGCGGCATGACTCCGGAAGAGCGCGGTCAGTCCAAGCAGCTTGTTTATCAGTATCTGCCGTCGCGCTATGGCATGAACCCCGATGATTTGCGGAAAGCCGACGCCATCGAAGTGGTGATCGGCCAGGGCGCCAAGCCCGGCGGCGGCGGCATGTTGCTGGGGCAGAAGATTTCCGACCGCGTGGCGGCCATGCGCTGTCTGCCCAAGGGCATCGACCAGCGCTCGGCCTGCCGTCATCCGGACTGGACGGGCCCCGACGATCTCGAAATCAAGATTCACGAGCTGCGCGAAATCACCTCCTGGGAAAAACCGATCTATGTGAAGGTTGGGGCGACCCGGCCCTACTATGATGTGGCGCTCGCGGTGAAGGCCGGGGCCGACGTCGTGGTGCTGGACAGCATGCAGGGCGGCACGGCGGCCACGCAGGATGTGTTCATCGAGCATGTCGGCATACCCACACTCGCCTGCCTGCGCCCCGCCGTGAAGGCGCTGCAGGACTTAGGAATGCACCGTAAAGTGCAACTTATCATCTCGGGCGGCATCCGCTCGGGTGCCGATGTGGCAAAGGCGTTGGCGCTCGGAGCCGATGCGGTGGCCATCGGCACGGCGGCGCTTGTGGCATTGGGCGACAATGACCCGCATCTCGAAGAGGAATACAAGGCGCTCGGCACCACGGCTGGCGCTTACGACGATTGGCACGAGGGCCGCGACCCGGCGGGCATCACCACGCAAGACCCGGTGCTGGCGGCGCGCCTCGATCCGGTGAAGGCCGGGCGGCGGCTCTCCAACTATCTAAAAGTTATGACGCTCGAAGCCCAGACGGTGGCCAGGGCCTGCGGCAAGAGTCACCTGCACAATCTGGAACCGGAAGACCTCTGCGCGCTCACCATCGAGGCCGCCGCCATGGCCCAGGTGCCGCTGGCCGGAACGGACTGGATTCCGGGGCGCGGCGGATACTAAGATCGCAGAATAAGCATACTGGCCAGGAAACGGAGTTATCATGGGCGAACTCGCCGCTTACGCCAAAGAGCACAAGATCAAGTTCTTCCTCTTCAACTTCACCGACCTGTTCGGCGTGCAGCGGGCCAAACTCGTGCCGGCGGAAGCGGCCAACCGGATGCAGAAGGCGGGAGCCGGGTTCGCGGGCTTCGCCACCTGGCTCGATCAGACGCCGGCCCATCCCGACATTCTCGTCATGCCCGATACCAATGCCATCATTCCATTGCCATGGCGGCCCGATGTCGCATGGGTCGCCGGCGAACCCTGGATGAATGGCGAACCGCTGCCGCAATCCCCACGCGTCGTGCTGCGCAAATTGACCGAAACCTATGCCGCCAAGGGCATGGTGCTGATGGCCGGTGTGGAGCCTGAGTTCCATCTCATCAATGCCGATGGCTCGGGCGTATCGGATCACCGCGATGTGCAGGAAAAGCCCTGCTACGACCAGGCCTCGATCATGCGCCGCATCGATGTCATCGGCGAAATCTGTTCGACCATGGTGCAGTTGGGCTGGGGTCCATATCAGAACGACCACGAGGACGCCAACGGCCAGTTCGAGATCAACTGGAACTTCAACGACGCGCTGACCACGGCCGACCAGCTTGCCTTCTTCAAGTTCATGGTGAAATCGATCGCCGAGAAGCACGGCTTACGCGCCACCTTCATGCCGAAGCCCTTCATCAACTTGACCGGCAACGGCTGCCATGTGCATCTCTCGGTGTGGGATAGGACGCGCAAGACTAACCTGTTCGAGGATGACAAGGGCGAGCTTGGCGTGTCCGAGCTTGGCTACCACTTCCTCGGCGGGTTGATGCACCATGCCTCCGCCATGACGGCGATCACCAACCCAACCGTTAACAGCTACAAGCGCATCAACGCGCCGCGCACCGTTTCGGGCGCCACCTGGTCGCCCTCGTCGATCACCTATGGCGGCAACAACCGCACGCATATGGTGCGCATTCCCGATGGCGGCCGCGCCGAATACCGCTTGCCGGACAATGCCGCCAACCCCTATCTGCTCTTGGCCTCGATTCTGGTGGCTGGCATGCATGGCATCGAGGCCAGGATCGATCCGGGCAAGCGCCTCGACATCGACATGTATGCCGAAGGGCATCTGGTCAAGGATGCCAAGAAGCTGCCGCTCAACCTGCTCGACGCATTGCGCAACTTCGAGGCCGATACTTACTTGCAGAATGCGCTGGGCCAGGAGGTTTCGTCAGGTTACCTGAAACTCAAGCACAATGAATGGAACCAGTATTGCCGGCATCTCACCCAGTGGGAGCGCGACACGACGCTGGATTGCTAAGTGAAATATTCCGTCTTTTCGCTGCTGAAGAACACGCTCTCCGGTCACAAAAACTGGGCGCCCGCCTGGCGTGAGCCGGAGCCTCGGCGTGAGTATGACATCGTCATCGTGGGTGGCGGCGGGCATGGGCTGGCCACCGCCTATTACCTCGCCAAGGAACATGGCCTCAAGAACATCGCTGTGCTGGAAAAGGGCTGGCTCGGCTCTGGCAACATCGGGCGCAACACCACCATCATCCGCTCCAACTATCTGCTGCCCGGCAATAACCCGTTTTACGAATTCTCGATGAAGCTGTGGGAGAACCTTGAGCAGGATTTCAATTTCAACGCCATGGTCTCGCAGCGCGGCGTGCTCAATCTCTGCCACTCGGACGCCCAGCGCGATGCCTTCGCCAGGCGCGGCAATGGTATGCGGATCGATGGCGTCGACGCGGAACTGCTCGATGCCCACGATGTCAAGGAGATGTATCCGTTCTTCGACTACAAGAATGCGCGTTTTCCCATCAAGGGTGGCCTGCTGCAGCGGCGCGGCGGCACGGTGCGCCACGATGCGGTGGCCTGGGGCTACGCCCGCGGCGCCGACGGCCGCGGTGTCGACATCATCCAGAATTGCGAAGTGACGGGAATCAGGATCGAGAACGGCAAGGTTCTGGGTGTTGACACCAATCGCGGGCACATCGCGTGCAAGAAGCTGGGGCTTGCGGCGGCCGGCAATTCGTCCGAAGTGGCGGCAATGGCCGGCCTCAAGCTGCCGATCGAAAGCCACGTATTGCAGGCCTTCGTCTCGGAGGGCTTGAAACCCTATATCGATGGTGTGGTGACGTTCGGCGCCGGACATTTCTACGTCTCGCAGTCCGACAAAGGGGGACTCGTGTTCGGCGGCGATATCGACGGCTATAATTCCTATGCCAGGCGCGGCAACCTGCCGATGGTCGAGCATGTGGTCGAGGCAGGCGTGGCGATGATCCCAAGTCTCTCCCGTGTCCGCGTGCTGCGGTCCTGGGGCGGCATCATGGACATGTCGATGGATGGCTCGCCGATCATCGACAAGACCCACATCGATGGCCTCTATCTCAATGCCGGTTGGTGCTATGGCGGTTTCAAGGCGACGCCGGCCTCGGGCTGGTGCTTTGCCCACACGATAGCCAGGGACGAACCCCACAGGCTCAGCGCCGCCTTTCGGCTCGACCGCTTCCGCCGCGGTTACATGATCGACGAAAAAGGTCAGGGCGCCACGCCCAATTTGCACTGATGGAATACAGATGCTGATCCCATGCCCTCATTGTGGAACGCGGCCGGTTGAGGAATTTACTTTCCTCGGCGATGCCTCGGTCGCGCGTCCCGCCTCCAACGATCCGGCGAGCATGGAGCAGTGGTTCGAATACGTCTATCTCCGCTCCAACCCGAAGGGCCGCTTCGATGAATATGTGCAGCACTCGGGCGGCTGCCGGTCCTGGCTGGTGATTTCGCGCGATACCGATAGTCATGAGGTCTTCGGCTGCGTGATGGCCAAGGACTACAACAGGAAGCGGAAGGGCGCGAAGCCATGACCTCCTTCCGGCTGGCCAAGGGCGGTTTGATCGATCGGAATTCGGCGCTGAATTTCAAGTTCGACGGCAGGAGCTTCACCGGCCATCCGGGCGATACGCTGGCTTCGGCGCTGATCGCCAATGGCGTTCACCTGATGGGCCGCTCCTTCAAGTATCACCGGCCGCGCGGCGTCATCTCGGCTGGCGCTTCCGAACCCAATGCGCTCGTCGAGTTGCGCGAGGGTGGCGCCAAGGAGGCCAACACGCGCGCCACGGTGATCGAGCTCTACGATGGGCTCGCCGCCCGGAGTCAGAACCGCTGGCCGTCGCTCGATTTCGATATCGGCGCCTTAAATTCGCTGGCCTCGTCGATGTTCGTCGCCGGCTTTTACTACAAGACCTTCATGTGGCCGAAGAGCTTCTGGGAGAAGATCTACGAACCAATCATTCGAAAAGCGGCGGGTCTCGGCACGGCATCGCGAGAAGCCGATCCCGACAAATACGAAAAGTCCTACGCCCATTGCGACATGCTGGTGATCGGCTCCGGCCCCACCGGGCTGATGGCCGCATTGGCGGCAGCGCGCTCGGGCGGGCGCGTAATTCTGGCCGATGAGGGTTCGGTGCTCGGTGGTTCATTGCTGTTCGAGACGGAAGAGATTGGCGGCGTTGCGGGTTACGATTGGGCCCAGGGCGTACTGGCGGAACTGGGTTCAATGCCGAATGTCACGCTCCTGCCGCGCACCACCATATTCGGCTGGTATGACGGCAATGTCTTCGGCGCGGTGGAGCGGGTGAACGACCATGTGTTGGCGCCCCCGCCATATGAACCCCGCCAGCGCTACTGGCGGATCATCGCCGGCCATGCCGTTTTGGCGGCGGGTGCCGAGGAGCGCCCCATCGTCTTCGGCGGCAACGATATTCCGGGCGTCATGCTGGCCTCCGCCATGCGTGTCTATGCCAACCGCTATGGGGCGGCGGCCGGACAATCCGTGGTGGTTTTTACCAACAATGACTCCGGCTACCGCACGGCGCGCAACATGCTGGCCCATGGCGTGCATGTGGAGGCGGTCGTCGATTCGCGGCCAGACGCCAAGGCCGGCGCGGGGAGCGTTCAGGTGCTCCGTGGACGGATGATTGCCGCTGTCGGCGGCGGCAAGGGCGTTACCGGCGTCGAACTCAGCGGCGGCACGCATATCGCTTGCGGCACGGTGGCCATGTCGGGCGGCTGGAGTCCCATCGTCAATCTCGCCTGCCAGCGCGGCGCAAAGCCTAAGTGGGACGCGGCGATCCTTGGTTTCGTGCCGCCCGATGTGGGGCCTAATTTCACCGCCGCGGGTTCGGCCGCGGGGCGCATGCTGCTATCCGAGTGTCTTGCCGATGGCGCCACCAAGGGCACACTCAAGGGCAAGGCGCCCGCTGTCCCGAAATGCCGCGACGAGGCCTTTGCGATCTCGCCCCTGTGGTGGGTGAAAGAGTCCCGCGGCAAGGCCTTTGTCGATTACCAGAACGACTCGACCGCAAAGGATTTGCCGTTGGCGGCCCGCGAAGGCTACCGCGATATCGAACTGGCCAAGCGCTACACCACGGCGGGCATGGCCACCGACCAGGGCAAGCTCGGCAATGTCAATGCCATCGCCATTCTGGCGCAGGCGACGGGCAGGTCCATGGATCAGGTCGGCACCACGAGTTTCCGGCCCTTCTACACGCCGGTCGCGTTCGGGGCTTTCGCGGGGCCCTTCACGGGCCATCACTTCCAGCCGGTGCGCAAGACACCGCTCCATGACTGGGCCGAAGAGCGTGGCGCGGTCTTCGTCGAAACCGGTTTGTGGATGCGCTCCTCGTGGTTTCCAAAGGAGGGCGAGGGCTGGCTTGCGTCAGCCTCGCGCGAGGTCAAGGCCACGCGCGGCGGCGTTGGCATCTGCGATGTCTCGACGCTCGGCAAGATCGACATTCAAGGCGATGACGCAGGGTTGTTTCTCGACCGGCTCTATTGCAATACTTTCTCGACGCTTGGCCTTGGCAAGGCGCGCTATGGCCTCATGCTGCGCGAGGACGGCATCGTCTTCGATGACGGCACCACGTCGCGGCTGGCGGAGGATCACTACGTGATGACCACAACCACGGCCAACGCCGCCAAGGTGATGGCTCATGTGGAATTCGCGCATCAGGTGCTATGGCCGGAGCTTGACGTTACTTATGTTTCAGTGACCGAGCAGTGGGCGCAAATGGCGCTGGCCGGTCCCAAGTCGCGCGCCACGCTGCGGAAGATCGTGGACGGCTTGATATTGAGCGACGAGACCGTTCCCTACCTCGCGGCGAAGGAGATCACCATTCTCGGCGGCATTCCGGCGCGGCTGTTCCGCATTTCGTTCTCGGGCGAGCATGCCTATGAGCTCGCCGTACCCGCCGATTACGGCAACCTGGTGGCCCGCGCCCTCTGCCAAGCGGGTGCCGAATTCGGCATCGTGCCCTATGGCGTCGAGGCGCTGTCGATCATGCGCGTCGAGAAGGGCCATGTGGCGGGTGGCGAACTCAATGGCACGGTGACGGCGGCGGATTTGGGGTTGGCCAAGATGATGTCCGCGAAGAAGGATTACATCGGCCGCATGATGGCTGGCCGCGAGGGGCTGATCGATGCCAGTCGGCAATGCGTGGTGGGCATCAGGCCGGTGGACAAGGCGGATCGCATCAAGTCCGGTGCCCATATCCTGAAAATCGGTGACCGGCCTTCGATGACCAATGACCAGGGCTATGTGTCATCCGTCGCGTGGTCGCCGATGTTGAACATGTGGATCGGCCTGGCGCTGGTCGCCAACGGCCGGGCGCGGCTTGGCGAGACCGTCAGGGTGTGGGACGGCTTGCGCGGCACCGATGTGGCGGGCGAAATCTGCGATCCGGTGCATTTCGACCGGGAGAACAGGAGACTCCATGCCTGAGACTCCCATGCGGTCAAGCCCCTTGATGGCGCCGCGGGGCCGCTTCGGAGGCGGTCGCGGCGCACCCGGGGTCACCTTCCGCCTGCGCCATCCGCTGTCGATCGTCACCGTCATGGCGCGTCAGGGAAAGGGCGAGGCGGTGGCCGAAGCGCTTGCTCCGTACACGGCGCAATGGGCCGGGCCGGAGCAATATTTCGTGGTGGCCGAGGGCGGGGACGAGAGCGCTCTTTACCGCCAACTGAAATCAGCGCTCGGCGGCATTGCGTCGGTGGTGGACCAGAGCCACGGCCGCGTTGTCATCCGTATCGAGGGACCCAAATCGCGCAACGTGCTGGCCAAGGGCACGCCGGTCGATCTGCATACGGATGAATTTCCGGTTGGAAAATCAGCCCTGACCCAGATGGCCCATGTCGGCGTGCATTTGACGCGGGCGGGCGAGGACGCCTTCGACCTGTCGGTGTTTCGCGGCTTTGCGGAAAGTTTTTGGGAGTGGATCACGAGCCAGGCGGAAGAGTTCGGCTATCAGGTGAGGTAATCCCGGAGCAGGGGTTCCCAAAGATAATCATGCGAATGATCGCATGGCGTTAAGCTAACGGTCGAAAGTGTTGACCCGTCCGAACCCATTTTGTCAACCCGACGAAACAGTCTATGCGATAACTCATCAACCGTCGCGTCGGCTTCTTGGCGTGTTGGCAATTCCGCTCCCCTCGTGCCGTCACCCCGGCGAAGGCCGGGGTCCAGCTTTTTTCACCATTTGTATATATCTGTCAAACTCTTAGCTGGACCCCGGCCTTCGCCGGGGTGACGGATATGGGGGAAATACAAGTCGCTTCATCTGGCATTTGGTATTACTCGGAGCACTTTACGGCCTTTACGCGCTTGGCGCTATAACGTGCAATAAAGTGCTCTTTGGGTTCCGGCCATGTCAAGGTTGCCAGTCTGCCAGTTTTGCGTCGAGAGCAACGTCTTCAGGCGCCGGTTCAGTGGCGGCGATCAGGGCTATTTCTTCCTCAGTGAAATCTTCCAGCTTCACCACGCGGCGATCCCGGCGCTTAAGCCGGGAGTATTCCTCAGCCGAGATCATTACCAGACGGTCCCGGCCATTCTTGGTAATGGTAACTGCCTCCTGGAGGGCCTTGTCGGCCAGGGTGCCGTAGTTCTTGATAAAATTGGCGGTTGAAACACGCATTTCACTTATTACTCGTGTTATTCGTATTATTCACATTATGGGGAGTCGCATAGGGCTTGGCAAGCGCGATTAGATCCTCTCCGCCAACCTTACGATCCTCCGGCAGGCTTCGCTGATCTGCCCTTCATCCACCGTCAGCGCCACCCGCACATGGCCGGTGCCGCCTGCTCCGAAGCTTTCGCCGGGCATCGTCACGACGGATTCCTCCTCCAGCAGTTTCCAGGCGAAGGCCTCGCCGGTGAGGCCCGTCTTGCGCACGTCGACCATGACGAACATGCCGCCTTCCGGCATGCGGGCGGAGACATGTTTCGAACCCTTGAGGCCTGCCACCAGGCTGCGGGCGCGGGACTCGTAGTTGCGCTTCATCTCGTCGACTTCGGGAAAGTGATTGTCGAGCGCGAAGGCCAGGGCATCCTCAAGGAAGGGCTGGGAGCCGAAGAGCATGGTTTCGGTCACCGGAATGCAGCGGTTGCAGAAGTCTTCCGAGGCGGCGATCCAGCCGATACGGAACCCCGGCATGGCGTGGGACTTGGAAATCGACGACACCACGGCGGTGCGCTTCTCCAGTTGCGGCACATCGAAGGGCGAGGCGAAGACCGTGTTGCCATAGGTGAGGGTCGCGTAGACTTCGTCCGAGATGATCCACAGGTCGTGCTTTTCGCAGACCTTGCCGATCTTCTCGATTTCGCTTCCGGTGAAGACGGCTCCGGTCGGATTGCCCGGCGTGTTCATCAGCAGCACGCGGGTCTTGGGGGTAATGGCCTTTTCGAGATCGGCGGCCTTCAAATGAAAGCCATGATCGGGATCGGTGCGCACCGGAACCGCGATGCCGCCCGCCGCGGCGATGACGCCTTCATAAGTTGCGTAGTAAGGATCGGCCATGATGACCTCGTCGCCGATGTCGATGAGCGTCACCATGGCGGCATAGAGTGCGGTCTGGGTGCCGGGCAGATAGATGAACTGGTTCTCGTTGATGGCGCGGCCGGTCTGGCGGGTATAGAGGCGCGACAGGGCGCGCCTGGCATTGGCCTCGCCGCGGCCCTCGGCATAGCGGGTGCGGCCGGCGCGCATCTGTTGCGCGGCTACGTCCATGATGGCGGCGGGCGGGGGTGCATCGGGTTCGCCGATCGATAGGAAGATCACCTCTCGGCCAAGGGCGGCGCGGCGCCTGCCCTCGATGTGGACCGCCCATTTTTCCGCGCCGAGGCCCGACAGGCGTCCGGTTATCTTCGCAAAGCGCATTTTCGACCCTTCGTATTTGGCGCGGCCGTTTGACGGATCATGGTTTCACGTGCTCGCGGGCCAGCCTTGCCAGACTGACATAGTCGGTCTTGCCGGAGCCCAGAATGGGAAGGTCCTTGAGGGCGATCACCGTGCGCGGTACCATCAGCGCGGTCGACCCATTGGCCTTCATGCCGTCGGCGGCCTTTTTCTGATCGAGGCCTTCGCTCGTCGTGAACATCACCAGCTGCTCGCCTTTCTTGGCATCGGGCACGGCGACGACGGCGTGCTGGCCATCGCTGAAAGCCTGCTGCAGTTTCGCTTCCACGGCGGAGAGCGAAATCATTTCGCCGGCGATCTTGGCGAAGCGCTTGGCGCGGCCGAGGATGGTGACGAAGCCCAGGTGATCGACCTTGACGATGTCACCGGTATCATACCAGCCCTCAGGCGGAGCCTCGATGATGCCCGGGTTGTCGGCGCGGAGATAGCCCAGCATGACATTGGGGCCCTTGACGAAGAGGCGGCCGCCTTCATCGATGCCCGGCACCGGATCAAGCCGGTAGTCGATGCGGTCGAGCAGGCGGCCCACCGTGCCGGTGCGGAAATGCATCGGCGTGTTGACGGCGATGACCGGCGAACACTCGGTGGCGCCATAGCCTTCGAGAATGCGCAGGCCGAATTTCTCGATCCAAATATCGCGCGTGTCGGGCTTGACGCGCTCGGCACCCGCCACCACCAGGCGCACATTGAAGAAGTCGTAAGGATGCGCGTTGCGGGCATAACCCATGAGGAATGTATCGGTGCCGAACAGCACGGTGGCGTTGGTGTCGTAACAGAGTTCGGGCACCACTTTGTAATGCAGCGGCGAGGGATAGAGGAAGGTGCGCACGCCGGCCAGCACGGGAAGCAAAGCGCCGCCGGTCAGGCCGAAGGCGTGGAACATGGGCAGCGCGTTGAAGACGATGTCGGAGGCCGTGAAGGCAATGCGGGCCGCCGCCTGATAGCGGTTGGCGTGCAGGTTGCGGTGCGACAGCACGACGCCCTTGGGCAGGCCTTCGGAGCCCGATGTAAAGAGAATGACGGCGGGGGCATTGGGGTCCGAAACGGCACCGCCCGCCCGCAGAGCGGCGTTCGAAAACGTCCGGGCCCACAGGCCATAGAGCTTGTCGGAGAGCGTCAGGCCCTCGCGCAGGTCTTCGAGATAAATGATCTTGCGGCCTTCGCTGAGGAGCTTGATGTCCTCCTCCATATTACCCGCCTCGATGAAGCGGCGCGAGGTGACGATGGTCGAGGCCTCAGCCGCGGTGCAGGCGGCCGCCATGTTGACCGCTCCGGTCGAGAAGTTCAGCATGGCGGGTACACGGCCGAAGGCATGGAGGCCGAAGAGGGTGATGAAACAGCCGATGGCATTGGGCAGCAGCACCGCGATGTGGCGTTCACCCGGTGTGAGTCCGGCCATTTTCCGGCCGAGGATGAAACTCCCCATGATCAGGCGGTTGTAACTGGCCGGGTTGCGCTGGATATCCTCAAGAACGAGATGCCCGCCGCCATGGGTGGCACGGGCATCGAGCAGCGCCTGGAACAATGTGCGGTCGATGTTCGAGGTGCGGAACACCATGTCGGTCATGACATCATAGAGGCGGTCGGCCTGATGCTCGCGCAATGCCGCACCACGTAAGCCCGTGGGCGGATCGAACACCACCGGCGGCAGAAAGGTCAGCGTGATCTTGGGAAACCACTTGAGGCGCAGCTTGCCGCGCATGCGCGAGAAGGGCGTATATTGCGCGCCGTCGATGCGCACCGGCAAGACCTTGGCCTTGGCCATTTGGGCGATGGCGCCGGGGCCTTCATAGACTTTCATGAGCGCGCCGGTGACCGTCAGGCGGCCTTCCGGGAAGATCACCACCTTGCGGCCCTTCTTCAGTTCGGCCACCAGGACGCGCAGCGCCATGGGGTTGGTGGGGTCGATGGGGATCATGTTGAAGAAGCGGAAGGCGAGGCTTGCCCACCAATTCCTGGCCACATGTGTGTTGATGGCGAAACTGGCGCGCTCGGGCAGGAAGGCCGAGAGCAGAGGGCCATCGAGCAACGACGTGTGATTGGCGATGATGACGGCCTTGCGGCCCGCCGCGTTGAAATTCTCAAGGCCCTTCACTTCGACCCTATAGAGCAGGCGGAAGAGCTGGCGCGCCACGCTGGCCACGAACTCCTGGGGCAACAACCGGCAGATCAGCAGGGCGGCAATGGCATTGGCGAGCGCCAGCGTGAGGAACAGGCCGCGCGACGTCATCACCTGCAAGAGCAGGATCGAGATGACGGTTGCGCCGATCATGAAGATGGCGTTCATGACATTGTTGGCGGCGATGACGCGCGAGCGCCGCGCAGGATTGGCGCGGTGCTGCATGATGGCGTTCAAGGGCACGGCATAGATGCCGCCGCAGAAGGCGGTGGCGAAGAAATCGAAAGCGACGCGCCAGCCGTTGAACAGCGCGAACATGGCGGAAGGTGGGTTCAACTGCGTTACGCCATCGACGGTCACCGGCACGGCGATGTTGGCATTCACGCTGCCCGCCGCGAAATAGAGATCGATGAGGAAGGCCGTCATCAATATGGCGGCGAGCGGCACGTATTTGGCGGAGACCTCGCCGTTCAACAGGCGGTTGGTGACCAGCGAGCCCGCCCCGATGCCGATCGTAAACATCGAGGTCAGGATAATCGCCACGCTGTCGTCGGCGTGCAGCACCGTCATGGTGTAGACCGGCAATTGCACGAGAAGGGCGGTGCCGAGGAACCAGAACCACGAGGCGCCGAGCACCGCCCAGAACACGTCATAGCGTTCGCGCGCATAGCCCATGAGCTTCAAAGTCTGGCGCGGCACGTGCCAGTCGATCTTGAGGCTCATGTCGCCCGGCGCCTCCGGCATTTTCATGGCGGCGATCCAGGCCACGACGGAGAGACCCACGATAGTTGCGCAGAGGATCATGCGGCCCACGTCACCACGCACCAGGAAGCCGCCATACATGGTGCCGAGCAGGATGGTGACGAAGGTGCCGAGTTCGAGCAAGCCGTTACCGGCGATCAGTTCCTCGCGCTTCAGATATTGCGGGAGAATGCCGTATTTGAGCGGACCGAAAAACGCCGCGAGCGTTCCCGCCAAAAAAAGCACGAAAAGATCGGCCCAGGCATTGTCGAGCCACAGGCAGGCCGCACCGATGGCCATGACGAAGACTTCGGCCAGCTTGACGCGCCTGGCGATGACCGCCTTGTCGAATTTGTCGGCAAGCTGGCCGGAGATGGCCGAGAACAGGAAGTAGGGTAGCACGAAAAGCGCCGTTCCGGCCTGTACGAAGGCATCGGGCGCGAAGTCCTGCGCGGCGGCCAGGTGAAAGGTGATGAGAATGGCAATGGCATTGCGCAGCGCATTGTCGTTGAAGGCGCCGATGCCTTGCGTGATGAACAGGGGGAGGAAATTCCGCCTACGGAGCAGTTCAAACTGGTTCGTGTCGCTCATTAAAACCGGGAACCTCGTGGGCGGATGGGTTTTGCGCCCGGAATATGTCAGATCGGGGGGAAGAATGAATTAACGACACCCGCAACGTGAAGGGACAATGGAGACAAATGATGCGGCGGCGCTTGCCCGCCCTCACTTCAGGCTGGCGAGATACTCCCCGATGGCGGCGATATCGGTCTCGGGCAGTTTCGAGATATTGGACTGCACTTGCCCCATGCCGCCCGACGAGACCTTGTCATAGCCCATGATCTCGCCGAATTGCAGGGCCGAGGCGATATCCTTGGCGTCCTTGTAGCGGCCGCGGCCGATGAGATCACGTAGGCTCGGCACCTTGCCTACGCCTTCGGGATGGGGGCCACCCTGGAAGGCCTTGCGATCATCCCGCGACATGAAGATGGTGCGCGGCGTGTGGCATTCGGCGCAATGGCCGGGGCCGGTGACCAGATAGGAACCACGGTTCCAGGTCTCGCTCCGGGCCGGATCGGGCTGCCACCTGGCGGTGTCGAGTCCGATCCATTTCCACAGGCCGATGCCGCGGCGCACGATGAAGGCCAGCGGGATTGCGGCGGCGCGCGGCGGCGACTTTACGGCAGGGAGCGTCGCAAGATAGGCCCGGATATCGAGCACATCCTCGGTGCGCATGGCGGCATAGGACGTGTAAGGAAAAGCCGGGATATAATGTCCGCCGCCATTTGAGATGCCGCGCTGCACGGCATTGACGAAATCGAGATCGCTCCAGGCGCCGATGCCGGTTTCGGTGTCGGGCGTCAGGTTCGGCGGATAGAGCGTTCCGACCGGTGTCTTGAGGGCGGTGCCGCCAGCCGGGAGATTGGGGTCGGCGTCCTTCAGATCGGCGGCGGCCTTGTGGCAGGAGCGGCAGCCGGCGGCGTTATAGAGCTTTTCGCCATTGGCAATATCCGCCGTATGGGCCGGAAGATCGGCGGCGGTCAGGGGCCGCGGCGCGCTCAACACCCAGAACGCCGCCAACCCCAGCACCGCGAGCAGTGCCAGGGCCGACAGATTGCGTCTGGAAAATAGCTTCAGAGTGGTCAGCCCTTCGGCCTGCGGAATTTCTCGTGGCAGCCCTGACAGCCGGCGCCAAGGGCCGGGAAGACGGCCTTGAAGCCTGCTTCGTCGGCTGACGCCTTCACCGCTTGATAGGCCTTGTACCACGCCCCGCCGGCCGCTTCGAAGCCAGCCGCATCGGTCCAGATTTCGGGCTTGGCAAAGGTTTCGACGGTTTCGCCCTTCTGCGTGTCAGCACCCCACCACTTGGCCCAATCGGCGCAGGCGCCGTCCTCGGCCATGAGGGTCGCTTGAATCGCCGTGTTGTCATAGGGCTTCTCGCCCTTGATCATCGGCACCATCACGCCCATCGAGGCGCCGTGGGCCTTCATGCAACCCTGGCGGCCCTTGATCGCGTCGTCAGCGGAGGCAAACGCCAATGAGACGCTCAAGCCAAGAATGACGGCGCCGCCCGTCAAGGTTTTCAGGAATATCCCACTCTTCATCGTCAACTCCTCTGTGTGTGGTGATTTTTGAGGAATGCTCCCCAAGCGAAATATGCCAGCAAATGGTAATCCCTTCCATCACATTAATGTGTGAACGCCGGACCCCGTCAAGTTAACTTTCTATATTGACACGGTTTTGACTTAAACCCGCCGTGCCGCCAGCACAGTCCGGTGGCACGATCCCTGCAAGCCCCATGAACCGCCGGTGAACGGATCCTTGGCGGAGCGTTCAGGTGCGATGGTTTAGGTGTTTCTTAGTGTGAGTATGGTAGCGTCCGTGGTCAAGAAATCAACAATCGAAATACAGGCCGGCATCATGAATGGACTTCAAAGCACTGCCCAGCCCCTGGCGCGTCCGCGCCCGGCGCGGCTGAGCCCCGAACTCAACGAATTCCTGCACATGCTGGATGCGCTCGAGGTCCAGGCGGCGTCCAAGGACAGCAAGGGCAACAGCGGCCGCTAAGGCTTCGGCCACGGCCAAGGCTATTACAAGGGCGGGATTTCCCGCCCTTTGCCGTCTGCAAAGGGACTCAGGCCCGGAGTGCCGCCACGGTGGCGCGGGCGGCGGCCAGCATGGCCTCAAGCGCCTCCTGCCGGGCATTTTCGGAAGTGGCGAGTTGCACCTTCCGGGCGAGATGTGCCAGCCGGGGTGCCGCGAAGGTGCGGCCCAGCCCATGGAGTTTGGCGGCATAGGTCAGCGCGGCGCCGCACAGGCGTCCACCATTCAGGCGCTCGACCTCGCTGACGCAGACCTCGATGTCGCGGCAGGCCAAGCCGGCGAGTTCCCGCCAGATGCAGGCGGCGATGCCGTCGCGGAGCGCATCAAACTGTTCCCCGTCCAGCACTGGCGGCAAAGGGGCAAACCGATCCTGCCGCTGATCCGGACTCTGCCAGCACAGGGCGGCCTTGATCGCGTCGTGCAGCTCGTTCTTGTTGGCGGGCTTGGGCAAGGCGATATCGAAAGTATCGCGCCACTGGCCGGTGCGCACCGAATCCGCCAGGAAGGCCGACAGCGCCATCAGCGGCGTTCCGGCGGCCAGCCCGCAATCGCGGCGGATCGAGCGCGCCGCCGTGATGCCGTCCATGACCGGCATCTCGATGTCGAGGACGATCACGTCGAAACGGCTTTCGCTGGCGCTTTTTACCGCGTGCTCGCCGTGGACGACCGCGTCCACGTCGCAGCCCATGCCCTTCAGCATGGCGGCCGTCAGGACGCGGATGGGATCGGAATCCTCCGCCAGAAGCAGGCGCGGCCTCTGGCCGTTGGCGCCCTTCAGGCGCAATGCCCCCCGCGAGGCGGCGGCTGCCACTTGGCTCGTCATGTCTCTGTCCGGCCCTGTCGTTCCATTTTTAAGAGAATAGGAGCCACATGGTTTGCAATTGGTATCCCCGCCCTAGTGTTTCCCGGCATGGTTAACAGGGGCTTGGGGCCTGGGCATTACTTGGTGCCGAACATGCGGTCTCCGGCATCGCCGAGGCCCGGAACGATATAGCCGTGATCGTTCAGATGGCTGTCGATGGCGGCGGTATAGATCCGGACATCCGGGTGGACTTCGGTCACATGCCGGATGCCCTCGGGCGCCGACAGCAGACAGACGAGGCGGATATCCCTCGCCCCCTTTTCCTTGAGCCGCATGACGGCATAGGACACCGAATTGCCGGTGGCCAGCATGGGATCGACGACAATCACCGGGCGTTCGGCGATATCCTCGGGCACCTTCATGTAATATTCGACGGGCTGCAGGGTCTTGGGATCGCGGTAAAGCCCGATATGGCCGATGCGGGCCGAGGGCATCAGGTCGAGCATGCCCTCGAGGAGCCCGTTGCCGGCCCGCAGGATCGAGACAATCACCAGCTTCTTGCCTTGCAGTATCGGCGCCTGCATCGCGGCGAGCGGCGTTTCGATGGTCTGCATGGTCATCGGCAGGTCGCGGGCCACCTCATAGGCGAGCAGCAGGCTGATTTCGCGCAGCAACTGCCGGAACACGGCGGAAGGCGTATGCTTGTCGCGCATCAGGGTCAGCTTGTGGAGCACCAGCGGATGGTCCACCACGATCAGGTTCTCAGGATATGGGGTCAGTGCCATGGACGGTGCTCCTCCCGGACGGGTTTGTCCGTCATGCGGAAACCGGCGGGCAAATTCAAGGCTGGCGGACGGTCATCCACCGATTTGCGCTATTTGCCGTACAAGGGGGCTTGCGCGCCGGGGCAACTTATACTATATCGGTAACAATATCAGTTACAGAAAGGTGATCCCATGGCTGAGCATCAGCCCATCCCGGCCGGCACCCGCATCGGTCACGTGCATCTCAAAGTTTCGAACATCCAGAAGGCGCTGGATTTCTATGTTGGCATCCTCGGCTTCGAGCTGCAGCAGATGTATGGCGGCCAGGCGGCTTTCATCTCGGCTGGCGGCTACCATCACCACATCGGACTCAACACCTGGGAGAGCGAAGGCGGATCGCCGCCGCCGCCCGGCACCACCGGCCTGTTCCACGTCGCCATCCTCTATCCGCAGCGGGCCGATCTGGCCGATGCCCTGAAGCGCCTCACCGCCAACAAGATTCCGCTTGACGGCGCCTCCGATCATGGTGTCTCGGAGGCGCTCTATCTCCATGATCCCGATATGAACGGCATCGAACTCTATTGGGACAGGCCAAAGGACAAGTGGCCGCGCAATGCCGATGGCGGTGTTGCGATGTTCACCCGCCGTCTCGACCTCAACGATCTCCTTAACCCAAGCAACTGAAGGAACTGCCAATGACCAAAGTTCTCGTACTCTATTATTCCGCCTGGGGCCACATGGAGCAGATGGCCTATGCCGCCGCCGAAGGGGCCAAGGAAGCCGGCGCCGACGTCACCGTGAAGCGCGTTCCGGAACTGGTGCCGGAAGACGTGGCCAAGTCGATGCATTACAAGCTCGACCAGAAGGCGGCGATCGCCAAGCCCGAGGAACTGGCCGACTATGACGCCATCATCCTGGGCAGCGGCACGCGCTATGGCATGATGACGGCCCAGCTCAAGAATGTCCTCGATCAAACCGGCGGATTGTGGATGAAGGGCGCGCTCGTCGGCAAGGTGGGCTCGGCCATGACCTCGTCCGCCACCCAGCACGGCGGCCAGGAATCGACCATCCTGTCGATGCACACCGTCATGCTGCACCATGGCATGGTGATCGTCGGCCTGCCCTATGCCTATCAGGGCCAGATGGGCGTGGATGAAATCCGCGGCGGCTCGCCCTATGGCGCGTCCACGGTGACGGCGGGCGACGGCAGCCGCCAGCCAAGCGCCCAGGAACTCGAAGCGGCGCGATATCAGGGCAAGCACGTGGCGGGGATCGCGGCCAAGCTGGTGGCGCAGTAGAGATTACTCGCCTCACCAGACATTTCTCATGGCCGTGCTTCACACGGCCATTTCTTCTTGCGCCCAAGAGGATGCGCGGATCGAGTCCACGCATGACGAAGTGAAGCTTACTTGACAGCGGCGACTGCCAGCGGCAACTCCTCCGCGAAGATCGCCAAATCCTGCGGTGTTCCCGCCGTAACGCGGATGCAGCGGTTCAAGGGCGTCACGCCCGGCATGCGGACGAAAATGCCGCGGGCCACGAGGGCGTCGAGAATCCGCTTGGCATAGGTGCCATCCCGCCCGCTATCGATGGTGACGAAATTGGTGGCGGACGGCAGCGCTTGCAATCCGTTGGCGCGGGCGATCGCCGCGATGGTCTCGCGGGCCGCCGCAACCTTCCTCACCACGTCCCGCAAATGCGCCTGATCGGCCAATGCAGCGAGGCCCGCCGCCTGGCCGATGCGGGTGACACCAAAATGGTTTCTGATCTTGTCGAAGGCCTTCACCAGATCGGCGTGGCCGATGCAATAGCCAAGCCTGAGGCCGGCCATGCCATAGGCCTTGGAGAAGGTGCGGAAGCGCAGCACCCGGGGGTTCGAGACATCGAGTGGCGGCAATGTTCCTTGGGGCGCAAACTCGCCATAGGCCTCGTCCAGCATGAGCAGTGCCGCCTCGGGCAGATTGGCGATCATGTCCTGGACGGCGGCGGCATTCCACCAGCTTCCCATGGGATTGTCCGGATTGGCGAAGAAGATCAGCCGCGCCCCTTCGCGGCGGGCCAGACCGAGCAGTGCCGCCGGATCCTCCCGGTCATTCACGTAAGGCGTGGTCACCAGCCTGCCGCCATGGCCATGCACATGGAAATTGAACGTGGGATAGGCGCCGAGCGAAGTGGCAACCGTGACGCCCTTCTCGACAAACAGCCGCACGGCATAGCCAAACAGCCCGTCGATACCTTCGCCCACCATGACGTTTTCCGGCCCGACGCCCAAATGAAGGGCAAGTGCCGCCTTGAGATCGTGGTTCTCCGGATCGCAATATTTCCAGGCGTCCCCGGCCGCCGCCGCGATGGCCGAGACCACATGGGGCGACGGGCCGAAGACGCTTTCGTTGGCGCCGATCCGTGCACGGAACAGAATGCCCGTGCGCCGCTCCAGCGCCTCCGGCCCCACGAAGGGCACCGATGACGGCAGGCTGTCGATGAGCGGCGTGAAGGGCAGGATCATCAGGTGCCTTCTAGCGGATGAAATCCTCAGCCGTCAGTACCGCGGTATCGCTGAAGCCGCTTAAGACCACTTCGATGTCGGCCACGCCATCGCCGTCGACGTCGCCCGACACCACCGTATCGGCGCCGTTCAAGCGGAGCCGGAGCTCTCCCGCCGTATCGCTGAAAGGTGCTGCGCCGATGAAACTGAAAGTGTTGTTGCGCGGGCCAACGATGGCATCGATGGCCGACAGATCGATGCGGTCGGCGCTGGTCGATGAACTTCCAGCGTTGAAGCCGGTGATCTTGTCGCGGCCGTTGCGCGGGCTGTCCGAAAGCCGTTCGAAGCGGAAGATATCGTTGCCGCCGCGCCCCGCCATGGTATCCGGTCCCGCACCACCGGTCAGCACATTGGCGAGATCGTCGCCCCGCAGCGTGTCCCTGAAGGCCGAGCCGGTGACATTTTCGATTGACTGGTAGGTATCGCCCTTGGCCTCGCCGGTATTGCTGCCCGGATTGAGCAGGTCGGCGGTGATCCCACCCGCCGCATGGCGATAGCTGGCGCTGTCGCTTCCCAGGCCGCCGCTTAAGGTATCCGGGCCCTTGCGGCCTTCCAAC
>JANPCA010000645.1:0-2191 GCA_031430715.1 Hyphomicrobiales bacterium
CGACGGCTCGTTCGACAACGATGTCGAGTGCCTGTTGCAAATTCGCCGCCTCGTCGACTTCCTGCCCGCCAACAACACCGAAGGCGTGCCCGAATGGCCGAGTTTCGATGTGCCGGACCGGGCCGATCTGTCGCTCGACACCCTGATCCCGGCCAATCCCAATCAGCCCTATGACATCAAGGAGCTGATCCACAAGATGGTGGACGAAGGCGATTTCTTCGAAATCCAGGAGGCCCATGCCCGCAACATCGTGACCGGATTGGCCCGCTTCAACGGCCGCACTGTCGGCATCGTCGGCAACCAGCCCATGGTGCTGGCCGGCGTTCTCGATAGCGACGCGGGGCGAAAGGGCGCGCGCTTCGTGCGCTTCTGCGATTGCTTCAATATCCCGCTCGTGACGCTGGTCGACGTGCCGGGCTTTCTGCCGGGAACGGCCCAGGAATATGGCGGCCTCATCAAGCACGGCGCCAAGCTGCTCTTCGCCTATGCCGAGGCCACCGTTCCCAAGATCACCCTCATCACCCGCAAGGCCTATGGCGGCGCATATGTCGTGATGTCGTCCAAACACCTGCGCGGCGATGTCAACTATGCCTGGCCGACAGCCGAGATTGCGGTGATGGGCGCCAAGGGAGCCGCCGAGATTCTCTACCGCTCCGACTTAAGCGACCCCGAAAAGATCAAGACCCGGGTCAAGGACTACGAGACCCGTTTCGCCAATCCCTTCGTCGCCGCCGAGCGCGGTTTCCTGGACGAGGTGATCATGCCGCACTCGACCAGGAAGCGCATCGCCCGCGCCCTCAACATGCTGCGCCACAAGGAGCTTCACAACCCGTGGAAGAAGCACGATAACATTCCGTTGTGAGGATGCGGAGAAGTTTAGGACCAAGGCTCATGGGCCCTTAGACCTTCCCTGATATGCTCTCCCGCAACACAGGAGACGTGCCGTCATGCGCGGCGAAGCAATGGGTTTGGGTCTGGCATTCGCCGTGCTGTTCAGCGGCCCCCTGCCGGAATTGAAGGGCAGCCTGATGCGGGCGGAGGCGCGGGTTCCGGCCTGGCTATCCATTCCCGCCGGTGTCAGCGTGACCGAGATCGACTATTCGGGATCGCCCGGACTGGAGCAGTCGCGCGGCATGATAAGGCTGAGCATCGATGGCCAGGCCGGCGAGGTGATGGCCATCATGAAGACCAGGCTGGCGCTCCAGGGCTTCGTGGTCGGTGAACGCCACTCCGACCATGCCTTGGCCATCCGTCTGACCGGCATGGTGACGGCCAACAACCCCGCCACCGGACAGATCGCGACACTGGTGCGCTCGCAGGGCCTGATGGGCGAGGAATTGCGCATCGGCTTCGCCGAGAGCAACGCCGCATTGGCCGGAGAAGCCAACTGAGCATCCGGCTGGACCGGTGCATTGACACATGCGCAAGGCACCCCCTACGCTTTGCCGATGCAACAATATAGACCCCGCAAGCTGCCGCCGCTGTCGGCCATTGAATTTTCAATAGAACAAACCTCACGGAATCTCGGATTGAGCCTGTGCCTCGTTTTGACCTGGGGCATCGTCCTTCTGCCCTTCGCCTGGGCGGCCTAAGCACTTGGCCTTGCGGACAACATGATGAGGCCAGCGGAAATCCCGCCCGCCACGCTGGCCGTCTTGGTGTTCGTGGCCTGCCTCTCGATCAGTTTGAACTGGTACCGCCGTGTATTGAACGCCGAAACGCCGCGCCGCTTGTTGTGGTGGAGACTCGACAGTCCCGTTTGGCGTCTGCTTGGCGTGGTGATCCTGATGGCTGCATTCGTTGCGGCATTGGGCGCTGCCGGTTTTGCGGTGATGACGCAACTGCCACCGCTGCTTACACCCCGGTTGGGGTGTGCCGCTCAGGGGTTGGCAATTGCGGTCTACGCCATTCTTGGCCTCATCGGACGACTTGCCGGCTGCCGGTTGGCGAGCAAACTCCCGGCCGCCGCATCGGGAGCGCGCGGCTATGCGGCGCTCCGAACCACCAAGCACAATTCCTGGCGCTTCCTCGCCATGATCTTCTGGCTGGTCTTCACGCTGGCCTTCGCCGGGGCCATCGCGGCTGGCGGTTACTTTCTCCTGCCGCGGTTCGACAACGCCTGGACCACGGGCCTCGCCTTGGTCCTCGCTGCAGCCGCGGCCTGGTTCGCGCTCTTTTTCCTGCTGACGGT
>JANPCA010000646.1:0-25950 GCA_031430715.1 Hyphomicrobiales bacterium
CGCTGGCGCTGGCCGCCCGACAGCTGATGCGGATAGCGGTAGCGGTGCAATTGCAGCAGACCGACATCGCTCAGCGCCTCGCTCACCTTGGCCTCGATATCGGCGATGCCATGGATCGACAGCGGTTCGCGCAGCATGCCGTCGACGGTCTGGCGCGGATGCAGCGAGCCATAGGGGTCCTGGAAGACGAATTGCATCAGCTTGCGTTCGGCCTTGCTGCGCTTCATCCCCATGGCCTGGCCGTTGATGGTCAGCGCCGGGGCCGTGGTGGGCGTGAGGCCGGCGATAGCCTTGAGGATGGTCGACTTGCCCGACCCTGATTCTCCGACGATGCCGAAGGTCTCGCCGCCGGCGACTTCAAAAGAGACGCCCTTCACCGCATGGATCGGGCGGCCACTGTTGCGGAAGGTGACGGAGAGATCGCTGACCTTGATCATAGAAGCCATGCCGGGTCGCGGTTGACAACGCTGAGTTCGGCGGCGGGATGGTCGAGCGAGGGCGCCGCCTTGATCAGGGCCTGGGTATAGGGATGTTTCGCGCTCCCAAGTTCGCTGGCCTTGCACTCTTCCACGATACGCCCGCCATACATCACCAGCACCCGGTCGCAGAAGCTCGAGACGATGGTGAGGTTATGGCTGATGAAGATCAGCCCCATGCCGCGATCGCGCACCAGGTCATCGAGAATGCGCAGCACCTGGTTCTGCACCGTGACATCGAGGGCCGAGGTGGGCTCGTCGGCGATCAGCAGATCGGGCTCGGCGATCAGCATCATGGCGATCATGGCGCGCTGGCCCATGCCGCCCGACAGCTGATGCGGATAGAGATGATAGACCAGATCGGGATCGCGGATGCGCACCGCCTCGAGCATGGCCAGCGCCCGCCTCTGGGCCTCGGTTGGGCTTGAGCGGTAATGCAGCCGGTAGGTTTCCTGGATCTGTTGGCCGACCTTGATGACCGGATTGAGCGAATATTTCGGGTCCTGCATGACCATCGACATGCGCCGTCCGCGCAAAGGCAGCCATTCGGAATCACTCAATCCAAGCAGGTTCTGCCCGCCAAGCGCCAGGCGCCGGGCCGAGACGATGCCGGGATGCGGAATGAGCCCCAGGATGGCCCGGCCGGTGGTTGACTTTCCCGATCCTGATTCACCGACGATGCCGAGACGCTCGCGGCCCAGCGAAAAGCTGGCGCCGCGCACCGCGTGCGTGACGCCGCCCCGTCCCGGGAACGACACGTCGAGACCTTCCACTTCGAGAAGTGCTGTCATGTGTTCTTGGGATCGAACACGTCGCGCAAGCCATCGCCGAGCAGGTTGAAGCCGAGGCTGACCACGAAGATGGCGATGCCGGGGATGGTCGCCACCCACCACTGGTCGAGGATCACTTCGCGGCCCGACGACACCATGGCGCCCCATTCGGCGGTGGGTGGCTGCGCGCCAAGACCTAAGAAGCCCAGTCCCGCCGCTGTCAGGATGATGCCCGCCATGTCGAGCGTCAGGCGCACGATCACCGAGGACAGGCACAGCGGCACGACATGGCGGAACAGGATACGGCTGGTCGATGCGCCTTGCAGCAACACGGCGGAGATGAAATCACTCTTGGCGATGGTGATGGTCTCGGCCCTTGCGAGGCGTGCATAGGGCGGCCAGGCGGTGAGCGAGATGGCGATCACCGCGTTCTCGATGCCGGGCCCTAAGGCCGCCGCGAAAGCCAGCGCCAGCACCAGCCGCGGGAAGGCCAGGAAGATATCCGTGACCCGCATCAACACGGTGTCGATCCAGCCGCCGAGATAGCCGGCCGTTGTGCCGACCGCGAGGCCGATGGGCGCCACCACCGCCGCCACCAGCACGACGATGGTGAGCGTCACCCGCGCGCCATGGACGGTGCGCGCATAGATGTCGCGGCCCAATTCATCGGTGCCGAACCAGTGCGCAGCACTGGGGGGCGCCAGCCGTGCCGCCAGATCCTGCGCGATGGGCGAGATGTTTCCAGCAAAGAGCGGCGCCAGGGCGGCGATGACCAGCAGAGCGCCGACGATCAGCAGTCCGGCGAGCGCGGCCGGATTGGCGCAGATCGAGGCCGCGGCGCGGTAGAGATTGCCGAGCACCGCCTGGCGCCGCGATGCGGGCGAGGAGGTCGAAAGCCATTGCCGGAGTGGGACGTCCGTCATGCTGTCCTGAGCCTCGGATCGAAAACCTTGTACAGCAGATCGCAAATCAGGTTGACGCCGATGAACACGGCACCCACCACCAGCGTGCCGCCCAGCACGGCGTTCATGTCGCCGTTGAATAATGAGCGGGTGATGTAGAGGCCCAGCCCCGGCCAGGCGAAGACGGTTTCGGTCAAGACCGCGCCCTCGAGCAGCGAGGCATAGCTGAGACCGATCACGGTGATCAGCGGCACCATGATATTGGGGAAGGCATGGCCCCACACCGCACCCCAGAAGGAGCGGCCCTTGATGCGCGCCGCGGTCACATATTCCTGGCTCAACTGCTCGATCATGAAACTGCGCGTCATGCGCGCGATATAGGCGACGGAATAATAGCCGAGAATACCTGCCGGCAAGACGAGGTGGTGATAGGCATTCCAGAAAACATCCCATTCGCCTGCGATGAGGCTGTCCACAAGAATGATGCCGGTGCGGGTGGTCACGATATCGTCGTAGCCGACATCGAGACGGCCTGGCCCCGCCACCCAGTCGAGCTTCCCGTAGAAGACGAAGAGGCCGACGAGGCCCAGCCAGAACACCGGCATGGAATAGCCGAAGAGGCCGATGATGCGCACCAGGTGATCGGGCCAGCGGCCCTTCTGGGCGCCCGCCGCCACGCCCACCGGCACGCCGATGACGACGCCCAACAGCGTCGCAATGGTCGCCAGTTCAAAGGTGGCCGGAAAGAAGCGCATGAGATCGGAGAGAACGGGGTGCGAGGTCATCACCGATTGACCGAAATCGCCTGACAGAAGCTTCTTGAGGTAAATCAGATATTGCACCGGCACCGGCAGGTCGAGGCCCATCGCCAGCCGCGCCTTTTCATAGACCTCCTGGGTCGCCCGGTCGCCCACCACGGCGAGCACTGGATCAACGGGTATGAAACGGCCGATGGCAAAGGTCACCGCCGTCAGGCCCAGGAACGTCATGATCAAGGTCGCGGCAAATGCGCCGAACCGCCACAGAAGCGGCATCACCCAATGTCCGGCACCTTCGGCCCTCATGCTGACGTTCCAACACCCCAATCGACAGGAGTCGAATGCATCGGGTTTTTTGAGTGTTGAGTCAATTCAGCCCGCTGGCTCTGCGGCAGGCAAGCCGCGCTGGTTCCGAGAGGTGCTCGCGGATCAGTTGCACGCGCTCCGGCGTATAGTGGTGTTCCTGGTGCAGCAGGTTGATGGTCGCCGCCACTTCGCCATCGATCACCACCGGCAGATTGACCACCGACCCAAGACCCATTGACCTGATCTTCTCATGGTCGGGGAACACTTCTGCAATGTCCGCGATAGTGTTGGCGACGAAAAGCTCGTGGCGTTCATGCACGGTCTCGAACCAGGAATCGTGGCTGATGGGCTTGGTGCCCGAGACCGGATAATCGTCCGGATGGCTGGAATAGGCCCGCCGCGCGAGGCCCGCCGCCATGTCAACTGTCGTCACCGTGAACAGTTTGAAACCAGCCACGGCACGGCTCAAGCCCTCAAGAGCGCGCCAGACATCAGCGGCGCTGGCGGCGTTTTCAAGAGCGTGGCCGAAATCCGTGCGTTTGCTCATTTGCGCTGGTCTGCTCCGCCGCCATTGGTTCTTGACTCGACGCGGCAAGCCGACGTTAACATTACAGCAGCGGGCGCGGAAGCCGCTTGAACCGGGAAGTCCTTGAGGGCTTTCCTTTGCTATTGGGAGGATTGAATGATCAAGACCACACGCAGGCAGGCCCTGAAACTCATGTCCGCCGGCGCCCTTGCCGCCAGCGGAACCGGACTCTTCGCCGGCATTGCCCGGGCCGACGGCAAGCGCATCGCCATGGTGGTGAAGAACCTCGGCAACAGCTATTTCGACGCTTGCTCCAAGGGCGCCATGGAAGCAGCCTCGGAAGCGGGTGGCTTCGAGATCATCTATACGGCACCCACCAAGGCCACCGCCGAAGAACAGATCGCCGTGATCGACGCGCTGATCGCCCAGAAGGTCGACGGCATCATCGTGTCGTCGAACGACGCGGATGCGCTTGTCCCGGTCGGCAAGAAGGCCATGGACCGCGGCATCAAGGTCATCAGCTTCGATTCAGCCATCGGCGACGGCGGCCGCATCATGCATCTCGACGCCTCGTCCACGCCCTTGATCGGCGCCAAGCAGGTGCAGATGATCGCCAAGACGCTGGGGGCCAAGGGCGAGGTCGCCATCCTCTCCGCCGCCTCCACCATGACCAACCAGAACTCCTGGATCGAGGCCATGAAGGAAGAGTGGAAGAAGCCCGAATACAAAGACATGCCGCTGGTCGCCACGGTCTATGGCGACGACCAGGACGACAAGAGCTACCGCGAGATGGAAGGCTTGGCCAAGGCCTATCCGAACTTGCGCGGCGTGATCTCGCCGACCACCATCGGCATCAGGGCCGGCGCCAAGGCCATCATCGATGGCGGCTTGATCGGCAAGGTCTTCATCACTGGCTTAGGTCTCCCGTCCGAAATGAAGGACGCGGTTCTGAAGGGCGCCTGCGATACCTTCGCCATCTGGAACCCGGTCGACTATGGCTATGCCTCGACGCAGATCATGATCAACATCCTGAACGGTGCCGAAGCAGGCCCCGGATCGACGGTTAAGATGGGCCGCATGGGCGAGACCAAGGTCGGCGATGACGGCCACGCGGCGATGGGCGAGCCCTTCACCTTCGACAAAACAAACGTCGAGGAATTCGCCAAGATATTTTAGTTTTATGGGGGCGGTGGACAACCGCCGCTCCCTCATCCAACGTCCGTCATCCCGGCGAAAGCCGGGACCCATACCGCCCCTCGCTCAAGCTGTAAGGTTGCGTCGAGTTGCTCAATGGGTCCCGGCTTTCGCCGGGATGACAGTAAACTTGAAGCGGCTTTCCATGCCCCCCGTCCTCACCCTCTCCCACATTTCAAAGTCCTTTCCCGGTGTTCGCGCGCTCCATGACGTGTCGCTGGCGCTTGAGGCCGGACAAGTCACGGCTCTCGTCGGCGAGAACGGTGCCGGCAAATCCACCATCGTGAAAATCCTGACCGGCATTTACACGCCGGATGAGGGCGAGGTCACTGTTGGCGGGGTGGTGCGCAGCTTCTCCAGCCCGCGCGACTCCTGGGCCGCGGGCATCGCCGCGATCCATCAGGAGACGGTGATGTTCGACGAGTTGAGTGTGGCCGAAAACATCTACATGGGCCACATGCCGGTGACCACAACGGGCTTCGTCGACTGGCCGCGGATGCGCCGCCGCACCGGCGAACTTCTGAAACGCATCGATGCGAATTTCGATCCCGATGCCAAATTGAAGCAGCTTTCGGTGGCCCAGAAACACATGGTCGAAATCACCCGGGCGTTAAGCCACGAGGCCTCGGTGATCATCATGGATGAACCGACCGCGGCGCTGTCGCGCCATGAGATCGATGACCTGTTCCGCATCGTGGCGCAGCTTAAATCCGAGGGGCGGGCGGTCCTTTTCATCTCCCACAAGTTCGATGAAATCTTCAGGCTGGCCGATGCTTTCGTCTGCCTGCGCGATGGTGAGAAGGTGGGCGACGGCAGGATCGCGGACGTGACCGAAGCGAAGCTCGTAAGCCTGATGGTCGGCCGCCCCATCGATCAGGTGTTTCCAAAGCGGGACATCGCCATCGGCGAGACCGTCTTGAAGGTCGAAGGCCTGTCGAATGCCACCGAGTTCGCCGATATTTCCTTCGAACTGAAGCGCGGCGAAATCCTGGGCTTCTACGGCCTCGTGGGGGCGGGGCGTTCGGAAGCCATGCAGTGTCTGTTCGGCATGACCTCTGCTTTGCGCGGCAGCATCACGCTCAATGGCCAGCCGCTGGCCATCGATTCGCCCATGGATGCCATCGCGGCGGGCATCTCCTATGTGCCGGAAGACCGCCAGGAACAGGGCGCCATCCTGGCGCTTGGCATCCGCGAGAACATCACGCTCGCCTCGATTGCCGCCCATGTGAAGAACCTCTTTTTGTCGCGGGCCTCGGAACTGAGGGACACGCGCAAGCTCGGCCGCCGCCTCGATGTGCGCGCCGCCCATTGGGAACAGCAATTGGGCGAACTCTCCGGCGGCAACCAGCAGAAAGTGGTCATTGCCAAATGGCTGGCGGCGAAACCGAAGGTCATCATTCTCGACGAACCCACCAAGGGCATCGACGTCGGTTCCAAGGCCGCCGTCCATGATTTCATCGGCGAACTGGCCGAGGAGGGTCTCGCCGTGATCCTCATCAGTTCGGAACTGCCCGAGATCATGGGGCTGGCCGACCGCGTGCTGGTCATGCAGGAAGGCCGCATCGCCAACAGCTTCACCCGTGGCTCATGGTCGGCGGAGGAGATCGTCGCCACGGCGACGGGGGCGCGGAAGGCCGCATGAGTTATTTCCTGAAGAACCGCGAAGCGGCGCTGGCTTTGATCGTCGTGGCCATGGTGGCGGGCATCGGCGCCTATGCGCCGGCCTTCGTGTCTTTCGCCAATATCGTCCGTGTCCTGAACGATACCTCGATCCTCGCCATGCTGGCCCTGGGGCAAATGATCGTCATCCTGACCCGCGGCATCGATCTCTCGACCGCCTCCAATCTGGCCTTGAGCGGCATGATCTCGGCCTCGCTGGCGCAGAACCATCCGGACCTGCCGGTCATTGCCTATATCGCCCTGGCGCTGGCGTCGGGCCTCGTCCTCGGCCTCGTCAACGGCAGTCTTATTTCGTTGCTTGGCATTCCGCCCATCGTCGTGACGCTCGGCACGCTCGCCGTGTTCCGCGGGCTGATCGTCGTCTATGGCGGCGGTAATCAGGTCAACGCCTCGGAGATGGGCGACGTGTTCCAGTCCTTCCCAAAACTGACCGTCTTCGGCTTCTCCACCATCTTCTGGATCATGACCGTGGTGGCGCTCGCCGTGTGGCTTTTCTTAAGCATGACGCGGACGGGGCGCGGGCTTTATGCGGTGGGCGGCAATCCGCAAGCGGCGCGCTATTGCGGCATCGATCTGCGAAAGCAGCAATTGCTGGTCTATGCGATCTCCGGCAGTATTTCAGGCATCTGCGGCTATCTCTGGGTGTCGCGCTACGGCGTTGCTTACTCCGAAATCGCCTCGGGCTTCGAACTCACCGTCATCGCGGCTTGCGTCATCGGCGGCGTGTCGATCGCCGGCGGCGTGGGGAGCGTTCCTGGCACATTGCTGGGAGCGCTGTTCCTGGGCGTCATCGTCAACGCGCTGCCGGTCATGCAGATCACTCCCTTCTGGCAGATGGCCATATCGGGGGCGGTCATCCTGGCCGCCGTCGTGGTCAATGCGCGGGCCGAAAAGCGCGGCGTCAAACTCATTCTTCCGGAAGCCCGCGGAGCCGCCAAGTGAACGTTCCTCAAAGACAGGCGGTGGCCGATTCGGCACCGCGCCGCTTCACCGACTTTCTGCTGCGCTGGGAATCCATTCTTGTCGGCCTGCTGATCGCGGTGATCGCCGGCAACACGGTCATCTCGCCCTATTTCCTCGATATCTACAATCTCTCGGATGCGACCTATAATTTCTCCGAGAAAGCCATCGTGGCGCTGGCCATGGCGCTGCTCATCATCACCCGCGAGATCGACCTGTCGGTCGCCGCCATCATCGCCCTGGCCTCGCTGGCGACGGGGCTGGCGGCGGAAGCCGGTGCGCCAATGATCGTGCTGCTGCTGATTGGGCCCGCGGTGGGCGCGGTCTGCGGCGCCTTCAACGGCTTTCTGGTAACGCGTGTGGGCTTGCCCTCCATCGTCGTCACCATCGGCACCATGTCGCTGTTCAGGGGCCTGGCGCAGGTGGTGCTCGGTGACCAGGTCATCACGCAATACCCGAAGGCGTTCAAGGCCATCGGCCAGAGCTATCTGATCGCCTGGCCGCCGCTGCCCTGGTCCTTCGTCATCTTCCTGATCGCCGCCGCGATCTTCGCGGTGGTGCTGCACAAGACCGCTTTCGGCCGCAAGCTCTATGCCATCGGCAACAATCCGGTGGCGGCGAAATTCTCAGGGATTCCGGTGGAAAGCATCCGCTTCCGGCTGTTTATCCTGACCGGCGTTCTGGCGGGCCTTGCCGCCACACTCCTCACCGCCCGCATCGGGTCCACGAGACCCAACATCGCGCTCGGCTGGGAACTCGAGATCATCACCATGGTGATCCTGGGAGGAGTCTCGATTGCCGGGGGGGCGGGCACCATTCCGGGCGTCGTGCTCGCCGTTTTCATCCTTGGACTGATCACTTTCGGGCTGTCGCTGGTCAACGTCCCGGGCATCGTCATCAGCGTCATCCTGGGCTGCCTGTTGATCGTCTCGATCGCCGTGCCGATCCTGGTCAGGCGGTTGCTTATTTCCCGTTGATCGCCAGATAGAGCGAGTACAGCGACGCCGTCCCGCAGATGAACAGCCGGTTGAGCTTTGCCCCGCCGAAGCACACATTGGCGACCAGCTCCGGAATGCGCACCTTGCCGATCAGCGTGCCGTCCGGATCGTAGCAGTGGACCCCATCTCCGGCGCTGGTCCAGATGCGGCCCGATTCGTCGATGCGGAAGCCGTCGAAAAGGCCCGCCGTGCAATCGGCGAAAACCGCCGATGTCCCGAGCGTGCGCCCATCGCCATGCACGGCCAGCTTGCGGATATGCTTGGGGCCGTTCTCCTTGTGGGTGATGCCTGTGTCGGCCACGTAGAGAAACTTTTCGCCGACGGAAAACGCCAGACCATTGGGCTTGTCGAAATCGTCGGCAACGATGGTCACCTCGCCTGACTCAGGGTCGGCGCGGTAGACGTGACAGGCGCCGATCTCGCTTTCGGCGCGCCCGCCTTCGTAATCGTAGAGAATGCCGTAGGACGGATCGGTGAACCAGATCGAGCCATCCGATTTCACCACCACGTCGTTGGGCGAATTGAGGCGCTTGCCCTTGTAGTGGCTGGCGATGATCCTGATCGAACCATCGTGCTCGGTGCGCGTCACCCGCCGTGCGCCATGTTCGCAGGTGACAAGGCGGCCCTGGGCATCCACCGTATTGCCGTTCGAATTGTGCGACGGCTGGCGGAAGACCGAAACTCCGCCATCGCAATCGTCGTAGCGCAGCATGCGGTTGTTGGGGATGTCGGACCACACGAGATAGCGCCCGGCGGCGAACCAGGCCGGACCTTCCGACCAGCGCGCGCCGGTCCACAGCCGCTCGACCCTGGCATGGCCGATCAGGCAGTGCCCGAAGCGGGGATCGAGCACTTCAATGTCAGTCCCTTCGACGGCGCCAAAGAACATGGGCTTCCCTTCCGCTTTTCATTGCCGAATATGGACGTTATCGATAACATTCCAGGACGCAACTGAAAAGGCCCAGACGTTCCATGCCGCCCGACCGGAGACTTGCCCCCCCGACCATGAGCGATGTGGCGCGCCACGCGGGCGTCTCGGCCATGACCGTGTCGCGCGCCCTGAAGGACGGCGCTTCGATAGCGCCGGCCACCCGCGGCCGCATCATGAAGGCGGTTGAGGAACTGGGCTATGTGCTCGACCAGTCAGCGGGAAGCCTGTCGTCGAAACGCACCGGCTTTGTCGCGGCCCTCATCCCATCGATCAACAATTCCAACTTCGCCGATACGGCGCGGGGCCTCACCGATGCGCTCGAAGGATCGGGCTTGCAGCTTCTCCTCGGCTACACCGATTATTCGGTGGAAAGGGAAGAAGAACTGATCGAGACAATGTTGAAACGCCGCCCCGAGGGCATCGTTGTCACCGGCGGCCGCCACACGTCCCGTGGGCGAAAACTTCTCGATCAGTCCGGAATTCCGGTGGTCGAGACCTGGGATCTGCCGAAGTCGCCGGTGCGCCATGTGGTGGGCTTCTCCAATGCCGAGGCCTCCTCCGCCCTGGTGAATTACCTGCATGGCAAGGGTTACCGCCGCATCGCCTTCATCGGCGGCACCAGCAATCGCGACACCAGGGGTGCCGACCGGCGGGCCGGTTATGAAGCCGCCATGGCCGGCCTGGGCCTGGCCGAAGCCCGCGTGATCTCATTCGGAACGCCCCCCATCTCCATGAAGCAGGGCGGCGAGGCCATCGTCCGGCTGATCGAACACTGGCCGGAGGTCGAGGCCGCCATCTGCGTCTCCGACCTCTCGGCCTTCGGCGCTATCATGGAATGCCGCCGCCGCGGCTGGGCCGTGCCGCGGCGCATCGCCATCGCGGGCTTCGGCGATTTCGAAATCGCCAGCTGCTGCTCTCCGGCGATCACCACGGTGGGCGTTCACTGTTATGACATCGGCAATGCGGCGGGCGATCTCCTGCTGCGCGCCATCGAGGGCGAACGGCTTGGAAAGATAGTTCCCGCCGAAACCATCATCACCGATTACGGCGTGATCGCGCGGGAAAGTGCGTAAGAGCTAGCCGAATGGGTTCCATACTTTTCTCCCCCGCGCTTAGCCGCGCGAGGGAGGAAAGTTATGGACCAAGACTTGGCGAATTGATCAATCGGATTTGGTAATACACGGCTTTCAGGCATTCAACCGGCCGCGGGCCTTAAGCTCCGCTCAGCACGAAGTCCCATTCGACTTCCCAGAAGGGGGTCGAGAAACCCAGTTCCGCGGCGCGGGCCTTGTCGTCCGATTTGCGGAAATCGGCGATGAGGCTCTGCTTCACGCCAAACACGGCGTCGTCCCTGAGCCACGGGCAGGTGGGCGTGAAAATATGGGTGGTGACCGGCTTGTATCCGGTTGCGCTGACGATGAAGTGGATATGGGCCGGGCGGTTGGGCTGACGGTCCAGCGCCTTCAGCATGTCGCCGACGCTGCCGTCATCGGGGATGGGATAATAGCGCGGATAGGCCGAGCGGAAGACGTAGCGGCCTTGCGCGTCCGACGTAAAGACGCCGCGCAAGTTGTTGTCGGGCTGAATGCCCTTCTGCTGGACATCGTAGAAACCATCCGCGTTGGCCTGCCAGACATCGAGCGTGGCGCCGGCAATCGGGTTACCCTGCACGCCGCGCACCGTGCCGGAGACAAGGACCGGCTCGCCCTTGCCATCGAGGCAGATATTGGCGCCGTTCTCATAACGCGGCGCGTTCGACACATGGAAGGGTCCGAGCACGGTCGATTCGGTTTCTCCGCTAGACTTGCGGTTGTTGATGGTCTCGACCAGCATGGAGATGCCGAGCGTGTCCGATAGCAGAATAAATTCCTGACGCCATTCGGTGCTGAGATGCCCGGTACGGGTGAGGAATTCGATGCCTTGCATCCATTCCTCCATGGTCGGCTCGGTTTCCTTGATGAAGGCATGCACATGCTTCACCAGCGAATCGAATAGTTGCTTGGCGCGGGGGTTGGCTCCTGGGCCGGAGCGCGAGATGACGACCTCCTCGGAGAGTTCCTCGCTGAAAAAGGCCTGGTCTCTGGGCTCAGCCATTTCATCCTCCTAAGATGGCAGACATGACGCGGGACAGTTCGGCGGTTGCGTCCTTCACCGCATTGATTGAACGCCAGGCCACATGCTGGTCGGGGCGGACCAGCAGGCAGCCTTCGTCCCCGATCCCGCGGGCTTCAGCCCAATAGCCAAAAGGATCCTCGGCATCGCAGCCGGGGCCGATGGTGATGGCGGCGATGTCGACCCCGGTCTTTGCCGATACCGCCTCCGCCGCCTTGACCCAGCCGCCGCCGCCAATCGAGGTCAGCAGCGTGAAGCGGCCCTGCCCCACGAGATCGAGCGACGACAGCGCCTTGCGGTCCTTCTCCAGCCACACATGGGGAAGCCTGGCGCCCGGCCAGGTGGTGGCCTGATAGTAAAGCTCCGCATCCTCCGTGAACGGAGGTTCCGGCGTGCCATCGGAAACGACCGCGCTGGATTGATAACGCTGGTTCATCTCGACGCCGTGGCAATCGAACTCATAGATTTTGTAGGCGATGGCCTCGCGCAGTTTCCTGCGGCGCTCGACGCCGAGCGGTGTTGCCTCCTTGCGCGCTTCCATGTTGGCCTTCATGAGGTCCGGGTCGGTGGTCGAGAGCAGGCCCAGGGCATCGAAGATCGGCCCGAACTCGCCGATCGATTTATTTGCCCGGTCGACGATCTGCTTGCCGATGGGGGCGCGCTCCACATTGTAGCTGTCGAGCAATCTGAGCGAGGCCTTGGCCTTCAGGACCAGGGCCATTTTCCAGGCGAGATTATAGGCGTCCTGGATCGAGGTGTTGGAGCCTAAGCCATTGGACGGCGGATGGCGGTGGCAAGCATCGCCCATGCAGAAGACTCTGGCCTTCGCATATTCCAGCGCGTGCATGTGATTGACGGTCCAGGTCGAGACCGACTTGATCTTCACCGGCACGGTGTTCTCGCCGATCAGGCTGTAGACGACACCCTTGGCAAACTCTTCGGTGACTTCAGGCTCGGGCCCGTTGATGTCGTAGCCCCAGATGATGAGCCACTCGTTCCAGGTTCTGACCATGCGCACCACGCCCATGCCGATGCCGCCGACATTGGAGCCGGGCTGCAGCACCCAGTAGAGAACGCTCGGGCGATGCGCGACATACTTGGTAAGGTCGGCTTCGATGATGATGTTGATCGAACCGGCGACACCCATCTTGCCGTGCATCGGCAAATCGGCATCGGCGGCCACTTGCGAATTGCCGCCGTCGGCACCGATCAGATATTTGGCGCGGATGGAGTAAGTCTCGTCCGACATGCGGTCGCGCACCGTGGCGGTGACGCCATCTTGGTCCTGGACGTGCGACAGGTATTCGGTCGACAGCCTGGCCCTGGTGCCACGCGCGCAGGCGGCGCCGAAGACGATGGGTTCGAGCAGGTTCTGCGGCAGGTCGTTCATTTCCGTGGGACTGGCCAGCCTGTGGCGCGCGAAGGAATTGGGATGATTGCCCCAGGTATGGACGCGGCCCAGTTCCTCGCCGGCAAGCGAGGTGCAGAAGACGTTGTTGCCCATGAATTTCTGGCCGGTCGCATAGAGCATGCACTGCTGCTCCAGCCCCAGATCGCGCATCACCTCCATGGTGCGCTGGTTGGTGATGTGGGCGCGCGGCGTGTCCGATAGCCAGCGGTATTTGGTGACCAGCGTATTCTGAACGCCATAGGTCGAAAGCAGTGCCGCCATCGACGAGCCCGCCGGGCCAGAACCCACGATCAGCACATCGGTTTCAATCATCGAGGTTCTCCCAGGGAATTGTTCTGCCGCATTCAAGCATCGGGCCGCCTTCCATGGAAGGCGTCATCAAGCAACCGGGCGACGCCATCCCTGGTTATTTCGCGCGGATTCCAATAGGGATTGGCCACGGCCAGATCGGCGGCGCGGGCAAGGTCACCGGCCTTGAAGCCGAGTTGCTGCAGGGAGGTAGGCGCTTTCAGATGAAAGCCGAGGTCGTAGAGGCCGCGCGCCGCTGAAGGGCTGCCAAGAGCCGTTGCGATGCGCTTCATTGCCTGGGGGGCCGCGGTTGCATTATAGGCCGTGGCATGGGGCAGGATCACCGTGTGGGTTTCCGCATGCGGCATGCCGAAGGAGCCGCCCAACACATGACAGAGTTTGTGATGCAGGGCCATGCCGGCCGCGCCCAGCACCGTGCCGCACAACCAGGCACCGTAAAGCGCTTCGTCCCGTGCTTCGGCGATCACCGGCAGGGATTTGGCCAAGGCCCGGATGCCTTCCTCCGCCATCAAGGAGATGACCGGGTTGCCGTCCCTGGCATAGAGCGCCTCGACCGCATGGGCGATGGCGTTCATGCCGGAGGCGGCGGCGAGCGCCTGCGGCAGGGTCGCCGTTAGGTCCGGGTCGTAGATCACGGTCTCGGGCTGGATCCTGGGATCGCGTTTCGCCGTCTTGGCGCCGTCCGCCGTCTCGCCCAGGATCGGCGTCATCTCGGAGCCCGCATAGGTGGTGGGGATGGCGATCTGCGGGCAATCGCTGCGCAATGCGATGGCCTTGGCGAGGCCAATGGCCGAGCCGCCGCCAATGGCAATGACGCCGTCATGCATTTGACTTGTGAAGAACGCCATGGCGCGTTCGGTGACCGCCACGGGCGTATGCATGGCGGCATCGGTGAAGACGGCGCCGGCGTGACCGATCGCCTTGGCAACGCCGTCCGCCTGCCGGGGGCTGGCGATGAGCAAGGGGCGCTCCATGCCGAGCCGTTGGGCTTCCGCCATGGTTTCGGAGAGCCTGCCCGCACCGAAGACGACCCGCGTGGGCAATCCTGAAAACACGAAAGACGCGATGCCCATGGTCACTCCCTCCAGTGAACGCGATAGCCCGTCGGAAACAGCGAAATGCCGAAGCGCTGGGCAATAGAACCCCAGATGCCCTTGGGTGCCGCAAGCATGATCACGATGGCGAGCGCGCCCAGGATCAAGAGATAGGTGGAGCCCAAGTCGGCGAGGAATTCACGCAGCAGGAAATAGACGATGGTGCCGATGACCGGGCCCTCGATGGTGCCGATACCGCCGATGACCACGATGAAGATGACGAAGGCGGTCCAGTCATTGACGCTGAAGGCGGCATCGGGCGTGATGCGCAGCTTCTGTAGAAAAATCAGCGAGCCCACCATCGCGGTTGCCGCGGCGACCAAGACATAGACGGCGAATTTCACGCTGGTGATGCGCACGCCGAGGCTCATGGAGGCCACCTCGCTGTCGCGGATGGCGGTGAGGGCCAGCCCGATGCGCGAGCGCAGCAGGAGATAGGCCACCAGCACGGCGCCGGTGCCGAGGCCCAGCGATATCCAGTAGATGAACCATTCGCGGAGGTCGCGGCTGGAGGCAATGGCCCGCACGGCATCGACCGGCAGGCTGATGCCGGAGCCGCCGCCCAGGGCCTGGACCTGCGCGAAGCTCAAGCGCAGCACTTCCGCCACCACCCAGGTGCCGATGGCGAAGTAAGCACCCTGCAGACGAAAGACGAGCTTGGCCACCGGGATGGCAAGAAGCCCCGCGGCAAGCCCCGCCAGCGGGATTGCCAACAGCGGATTGAGACCAAGAAAGAGGACGCAGGTGAAGAGCACGTAGCCACCCAGGCCCACATAGGCCTGCTGGCCGACGGAGACCAGCCCCGCATAACCGGCGAGCAGGTTCCACAGGCTCGCCAGCGCCACATAGGTGGCGAACTCGCCAATCAAGCGGAGATCGGCGCGGCTGCCCCACCAGGGTGCGGCGGCGAGAAGGATGACGGCGGCCAGGGCCAGCACTCCGGCGATGCGGCTGGCACGGGTCGAGCGGGTGATGATGGCGGCCGCCGTCATCCCTCGATCCTCGGGAACAGGCCCTTGGGCCGGAAGGCCAGCACCAGCAGAAAAGCCAGGTGGCCCGCCAGCAATTGCCAGCCGGGATCGATCTGGGCGCCGATGCCTTGCGCTACCCCTAAGATGACGCCGCCCGCCAACGTGCCCCAGAGATTGCCCAGCCCGCCGATGATGACCGCCTCGAAACCGAAGATCAGCCGGCCCGGCCCCAGTGCCGGATCGAAATTGGAGCGGATGGCGAGGAAGATGCCGGCGATGGCGACGACGCTCAGGCACAGCGCCATGGCGGCGGCATAGACCTTGTCATTGTCGAGGCCCATGAGGCGGGCGGTCTCCTTGTCGTCGGAGACGGCGCGGAAGGCGCGGCCCATGGCGGTGCGGTAGAAGACGAACTGCAATCCGGCGATGACGGCGACGGCGGTTAGAAACATCAGAAGCGGCATCAGCCCGATGTTAATGCCAGCAACGGCATTGAAAGACATGGTTTCCATGGCGCCGGCATTGAGCTTGCGGCTGTCGGCGGTGAAGACCTGAAGCAGGCCGTTCTGCAGGATCACCGACAAGCCGAAGGTGACCAGCAACGGCGGCAGGATGTCCTTGCCGAGCGTGCGGTTGAGGATGCCGCGCTGCAGGGCGTAGCCGAATGCCGCCATCAGCGGCACCACGGCAATGAGCGAGGCCAGCGGATGCAGTCCGGTGAGTTGCACCACGACGAGCGCCACATAAGCCGCAAGAATGATCAGGTCGCCATGGGCAATGTTGACCAGGCGCATGACGCCGAAGATGAGCGACAGGCCGGCGGCAAAGAGCGCATAGAGCCCGCCCACCAGAATGCCCTGCACGATGGCGTTGACCCAGTTCATGTTGGCGCCGTGCCGAAATAGGCGGCCGAGATCCGCTCGCGGGTGAAGGCTGCCGGTTGTCCTTCGAGCGACACGCGGCCCTCCTGCAGGCAGATGAAATGTTGCGAGACGGCAAGCGCCCGGGTCACATCCTGTTCCACCAGAATGGCACTCATGCCGTGCCCCAGGATGTCCGGCAGCATGGCGTAGATATCGCGGGTGACGATGGGGGCGAGGCCCAAGCTCAATTCGTCGAGGAGGATCAGTTCGGGATTGGACATGAGCGCGCGGCCTATGGCCACCATCTGCTGCTGGCCGCCCGAGAGCGAGGTTGACGGCGCATGGCGCTTCTCCTTCAGGACCGGGAACATGGCGTAGACGGCGGCAAGCGTCCACGGACCGGACCTTCCCATGGCGCCGCCGAGAATCAGGTTCTCTTCAACCGAGAGCGACGGGAACAGCCTGCGGCCCTCCGGCACCAAAGCGATGCCGCGCTTCACGATGTCATTGGCGGGCAATCCGCCGATCGCTTCGCCCTTCCAGCGGATGGTTTCGCGCGGGGCGGCGACGAGGCCACAGATGGTCTTGAGCAGCGTGGTCTTGCCCGCCCCATTGGCCCCGATGAGGGCCAGCATCTCGCCCGGCCTGAGGGCCAGCGACACGCCATGCAACGCCTGGAAATCGCCATAGAAAGCCTTGAGATCGCGAACCTCGAGGAGCGCTTCAGGCATGGACATCCTCGCCCATATAGACCGAGCGCACGTCCGGATTGGCGAGCACCTCGGCTGGCTTGCCGTCGGCGATCTTGATGCCGAAATTCACCACCACGAGGCGCTGCGCCACGGCCATCAAGGCATGGACCACATGTTCGATCCACACAATGGTGACGCCCGAGGCATGGACATCGCGGATAGCCTGGAGCAGCGACTGGCACTCGTGATCGGTCAGGCCGCCGGCGATTTCATCGAGCAGCAGGAGCTTCGGGCCGGTGGCCAGCGCCCTGGCCATTTCCAGCCGCTTGCGTTCGAGAAGCGTCAAGGAACCGGCCAGCGCATTGGCCTTGGATGTGAGTCCGGTCAATTGCAACACCCGGGCGGCGTGTTCTCCGGCAGGGACCGCGTGATCGGTCCGTCCGAAGGTGGCGCCCACCAGCAGGTTCTCGAACACGGTCATGCCGGCAAAAGGGTGGGGAATTTGGAAGGAGCGCGAGATGCCACGGCGGCAGCGTTCCGAAACGCTTACCTTGCTGATGTCCACGCCATCGAAAGAGATCATGCCGGAATCAGGGCGGACGGTTCCCGCAATAAGATTGAACAGCGTCGTCTTGCCCGCGCCATTGGGGCCTAAGATGCCGACGATCTCGCCCGCCGCGACATCGAGCGAGATGCCATCGGTCACAACCAGCGCGCCGTAGCGCTTTGAGAGATCGGTGAGGCTGAGAAGGGGCATGATGTATTTCCCCCTCTCCCACACGCATGTGGGGGAGAGGGCGGGGTGAGGGGGCGGCGGCGCCGGGAACATTCTCAAATATTCCGTGTGCGGAGCAACCCCCTCACCCTGCCCTCTCCCCCGCTTACGCGGTGGAGAGGGGAAGCCCCTAGCCCAGCAGCTTCAGTTCGCCGCCCACCGGGATGTTCGGGTTCTGGACATTGGTGGTGATGACGAGGTCGAATTTGCCGTCCTTCTTCTGCCACTGGCCGCCGACCAGCGGCGTCTTCTGGACGTTCTTGACGGGGCCCGCTTTCCAGTTCACCGGGCCGACGATCGACTGGATGTCGGTTTTGGTGATGGCATCGAGAATGGCTTGTGGGTCGGAGAGATCGGCGGCGCGCTTGATGACGTCGGCCGCCACCTCGAAGAGCGCGTGGTTGAAGCCGATGGGCTGGGTCCAGGGCTTGCCCGTCGCCGCGACATAGCCGTCGGCCAGGGCCTTGGCGCTTTCGCCCGTCAGGCTCGAGGCGAAGGGATGGTTCGGAGACCACCAGATTTCGGTGGTGAGGCCATCGCCGCGATCACCAAGCGCCGCGATCGAGGACGGGAACAACAGCGCCTTGCCGATGGTGGCGACCCTTGGATTGAAGCCCTGCTGGGCCGCCTGGCTCCAGAAGGTGGCGAAGTCCGGCGGGATCATCACGCCCGTCACGATCTCGCAGCCCTGATCCTTGAAAGCGGAAATCTGCGCGGTGAAGTCATTGTTGAGCGGCTGATAGCGGCCGGGATCGGTGATGGCGTAACCAGCAGCACCCAAAGGCGTGGGCAGGCCCAGCTTGGCATCGCCCCAGGCATTGCCGTCGGCATCGTTCGGGAACAGGCCGCCGACCTTCTTGGCCACACCCGACTGGTCCCATATCCCCAGGAAATTGGCGATGATGTCTTCGAGACCCCAGAAGAAATGATAGGTCCAGGTAAAGCCCTTGGCGGGGTCGCCGCCGCGGCCGAAGAAATAGGGCTGCCAGGGGCAGTTGGTGGTGATGCAGGGCACCTCGTTCAATTCGGCCTGATCGGCGGCCGGGTTGGTGGTGTCGGGCGTGTCGGTGGCCAGCAGCAGGTCCACCTTGTCGTTGAGGATCAGTTCGGAGGCCACCTCGGCGGCCCGGTTGGGGCTCGACTGGGAATCCTTCGAGATGATCTCGATCTTCACGGTCTTGCCGTTGTTCTGGATGCCGCTTTCGAAGATTTTCGAAAGGCCGCCGAGAATATAACCGTAAGGCTCGCCGAAGCCCGCCAGGGGGCCGGTTTGCGGACCGACAAAGCCCACCTTGAACACGGCTTCCTGGGCCGAGGCGCGGGTGACCCGCAAGATCGCGGGTGCCGCAACCAGTGTGGCCGCCGTCTTGAGCAACCGGCGGCGGTTGGTCGATGTTTGGATTGGCATGTTATCCTCCCTGGCTGCCAAGCAGTTCATTGATTGTCTTCAGATGGCTGAGAACCGCGGCCCTGAGCGCCGTCTTTTTTTCCTCGTCCCATGTCTTGAATCCCTGGTTCGATTTGAACCCGAGTTTGCCATCGCGCACAAGGGCATTCAGATAGGGGTTGGGCTCCTTGCCGCAATCGAGATCGGCCAGGACGTTGTTGTGGATGTCCTGCACGAGATCGGTTCCGACCAGGTCGGCGTTTTCCAGCGGCCCCAGGACAGCCAGCCTGCGGCCGAAACTGTTCTTGACCACAAGATCGACCGTCTCGGCATCGCACACGCCAGCGGCCACCAGTGCGATGGCCTCGCGCCACAGGGCATGCTGCAGCCGGTTGCCGACGAAGCCCGGCACGTCTTTCTTCACATGCACGGCGACTTTGCCGAGGCGCTTCAGCAGCGCCATCATGCGGGTGATATTTTCAGGGCCTGTGCCTTCCGTCTCGATGACCTCGACCAGCGGCACCAGATAGGGCGGGTTCCACCAATGGGTGCCCATGACGCGATGCTTCGAAGAGACACGCGCCGCGATCCTGCCAATGGGAATGACGGAGGTGTTGGAGCAGAGCAGCGCATCTGGGCGGCTGGCCGCTTCAAGCTCCGCGAAGATATCCTGTTTCAGCGCCAGTTTTTCGGGAGCGGCCTCGATGACGATATCGGCGTCATGTACAGCCTCGCCGAGCGTTGGCGCGGTGCGCACCAGTTCTACCGCCTCCCTCCCCTTGCCAAGACTGGCCAGCGTCGCGGCAACGCGCTCCTTCACGGTCGCCAGCGTTTCGGGAAAGGCATCGGTGATGCTGACACCGTGGCCGCCCGACGCAAACACCAGTGCGAGGCCGTGACCCATGAGACCCGCCCCGATGATGGCGATCCGTTCACGCCCGGCCGTCATGGGTTGCCTTTTCTGTCATGCTCAGAATTGGGCCGGCTCGAGGCCGGCGATCATCTCGTCGCGGCGGTCCGCGAACCACGGCGGGAAGACGAGCGTCGTGCCGATCTGACCCGGCGGCTCGTCCTTGGCCCAGCCTTCCGGCACCGTCCAGGCGATTTCGAACAGCGCGCCGCCAGGCGAGCGGACATAGCAGGATTTGAAATAGTTGCGGTCCTTCTGTTCGGAGATATCGGTGAAGCCGAGGCCCTCGATGTGGGCGCGGAGCTGCAACTGGTTCTCCTCGTTGAGGGTGTTGAGCGCCAGGTGATGGATGGTGCCGCCGGCCAGCGTCCAGGTGCCTTGGCTGCGGTCCGGTTCGTGGATGACCTCGACGACCGACGTGATGCCGCCGTTCTCCGGCACCATGAAGGCTAGGCCCTCGTGGTTGTCGGCGATCTTCTTCATCGGGATGGCGATGGTCAGGAAGTCGTCCATGGCGGCGCGGTCCGTAACACTCACCGCCACGCCATAGATGCCGCGGATGCCGTGGTCCTTGCCGATGCCCTGTTTTTCATTGGCGATGGGCTGGCGCGTGTCGCCGGGATTTTCGACCAGTTCGAAGGGAATGCCGCAAGGATGTTCGAGTGCCACGCGCGCTATGCCGAAACGGCTGGCCTTGCTGGCTTTCAGCCCACGGCCACTCAGGCGGTTGACCCAGAATTCGGAAGCACCTTGCGGAATGGCCGCTTGAATGATCTTCGACTGGTTGCTGCCGCGGCGCCCGAATACACCGGGTTTGCGGAATGGAAATGTCGTGAAAATGGTGGATGCGTCGCCATTCCGCGAACCGTAGTAGAGATGATAGACCGGCACGACGCCATCGAACAGCACGGTGCGCTTGACGGAATGAAGCCCCAGGTCCCTGGTGAAGAAATCATAGTCTTCCTGGGCGCCGTCGGTGCTCATGGTGAGGTGATGATAGCCGCTGATCCTGGTCATGGTGTCCTCCCTGTGGCAGCACCCTTGCGGCGCCTTGCCGGTCGTCCCGATCCTAACCTCGATTTACCCAGCCGTTGATAGTTTTTATCTCCGGAGACTGACGGGAAGGCGCTCATCCCGCCGTGTAGCCGCCATCGGCATAAAGTGTGTGGCCGGTGTAGAAGTCGGAGGCCCTGGAGGCGAGGAAGAGGAGCGGGCCTGCCAGATCCGCTGGCTCGCCGAGGCGGCCCTTGGGCACCCTGGCGAGAAAGCCTTTGCGCACGGTTTCGGCCTTTTCATCGTCCTCGAACATCCACTGGGTGAGCGGCGAGCGGAAGACGGTGGGGGCGATGGCGTTGACGGTGATGCCGCTCGGGCCAAGCTCGCAGCCCAGCGCCCGGGTGATGCCGTCGATGGCGGACTTCGACGCGCAATAGGCGGTATAGCCGGCCGGGTGACCCAGGAGGCCTCTGGCCGAGGACATCAGCACGATCTTGCCGCCGTCCCCCTGTTTCAACATCTGGGCGGCGCAAGCCCTGGCCATCAGCCAGCTCTGCGTGACATTGGCATCCATCACATCGAGAAAGCGGGCGGGCGCCATGTCGGTAATTTTCGAGACATCGTTCTTGCCCGAGGCGACGATCAGAATGTCGACGCGGCTGAAGCGGTCAACGGCGGCATCGACGATCTTCGCGCAATTTTCCTCCGTGGACGGACGGAGATTGAGCGGCTCCACCTCGGCGCCCATCTCCTTGCATTGGGTGGCGATGCTATCGAGTTCTGCCTTCTTGCCCGCGCTGAGCACGAGCTTTGCACCCGCTCCCGCCAGAACCTTTGCGGCAAGGGCACCAAAGGCCCCCGAGGCACCGGTGACGATGGCCACCTTGCCCTTGATGTCGAAGAGCGACAGCGGGTTGGTCAGCCAATCGTTCATGGCATCACTCCCGGCGGATAGGGGATGACCACCAGCATCTTGGCCACATGGTTCGAGCGGTTGACGATCTCGCGCACTTCATTGGGCACAATGGTGCAGGAGTCCATCGGCCCCAGCACGGTTTCCTGGCCGGCGATGATGACGGTCATCTCGCCATCAAGCACGACATAGATCTTCTCGAAGGGGGTCGAGTCCGGTCCAGCACCGCCGCCGGGAAGAAACTGCGAGTAACCCACCCATTGGTTCCTGGGTCCGCCCTCTTCGAAGCCTTGCAGCCTGAGACCTACAACACCGCGATGGTTTGGTGCTTCATAGGGCTTGGCATCCACGAAACGCTTGACCAGCATCAGAAGCGCTCCCCTTTTTCGATGCGGTAGTGTTGGCCAGGGTCGGTGATGGCGACGAGACGGATGATGCAGCCGTCGCCGCGGTCCCAGTTCCACGGGAAGAAGGCGAAGGTGCAACGCTTGCCCGTCACGGCATCGAGATCGCCGCCGACATTCTCGATGCCGAGGATGCCGTTCTTGAACAGGATCTGATGCACCGGTTCCCAGTCGGGAAAATCCTTGGCCCAGTCGTGGCCGCCCGACCAATCGAAATATTCCTTCTCGAGATGCGGCAGCAATGGGCCGTTGCGCTGCGGACCGATGGCGGTGGCCAGGGGATGATCGTTGGCCTGGGTGTCGTGGCCGACAACTTTTACTTGCTTGTCCACCATCCATTGCCCGGCGGAGGGCACGAAGCCCGGGCAGTAGGCAAAATAGTCGCCGTCCTCATAGAGTTTGTGCCAGCCGGTGTTGAGGATCAGCACGTCATGGGGGCGGATGACGTGGCCACAGGCCGTTTCGAGATCGTCGGCGGTGATCGATTCCCATTTCTTCTTAGGGAGCGGGACGACGATGCCGGAGCCGAAGAAATGCGGCAGCGGCACTTCGTCGATGAAGGGCGTGCCCTGCACCACATGGGCCGGGGCATCGATGTGGGTGGTCGAATGCATGGACGTTGTGATGCGCTGGGAGAGCACGCCGGACTTCGCCATGTAATGAATGCGCTCGATCTTCACGTCCTGGAAATAGGGCCAGTTGGGGCATTGGAAGCCCCAGCGGTGCGACAGGTTAACGAATTCAAGCCCCATTGGATTGTCGAGGTTGTCCTGAAATTCGATGCCGCGAACCTTGATGCCCATCAAAGGCCTCCCATGACCGCCAGATTTTTTCTTTCTTGCGTCACGCTATATTTGCACCGTATCGTGGTCAACAGGAATTTTTCGTATCATGATTCAATACATTACGGTAGCGTTATGACCGCATCCGAAACAAGCGGCGGCATTCAGGTGATCGCCCGCGCAATGGCCATTCTCAAGGCCTGCAAGGAACGGGGCGAGGGCCTGAGCCTCGGTCAGATCGCCGAGCGCGTGGGCCTGCCGCGCTCCACCGTGCAGCGCATCGTTTCGGCCCTGGCCAATGAGGGTCTGCTGCTGGCGGGGGGCGAAGCCAAGGCCATCCGGCTCGGCCCGCAAATCCATGCCCTGGCCGACAGCCGGCGTTTCGATGTGGTCGAGGCCTGCCACCCCTATCTCAAGCGCCTGTCGGAACAGTTGGGCGAGACCGTCGACCTGGCGCTGTTCCGCCATGACCACCTGGTGTTCGTCGACCAGATCGCCGGGCCGCGGCGCTTGCGGACGGTTTCGGCGGTGGGCGAGACTTTTCCCTTGCATTGCACGGCCAACGGCAAGGCCGCCCTGGCGCTGCTCGACGATGAACAAATTCACAGCATCTGCAGGACGGGACTGGCGCGCCACACGGCGGCGACGAAGGTGTCGGTGCCAGGCCTCATGGCCGAGCTTGCCCGCATCCGTCAAACCGGGGTGGCCACGGACATCGAGGAACACTCATCCGGGATTTGCGCGGTGGGCATGGCCTTCGGCGACGGCGCGGGATCGATCTACGCGATCTCGGTGCCGATGCCGTCGGTGCGCTTCGATCCCGGCGACGTGACACTCAGCACAGAATTGCGGAAGACCACCGAAGCGATAGCGGCGCGGCTGCGGGGCCGTTAACCGCGAAGCCGCGTCAGCGCGTGGCGGAGAATGCCCTTCGCCTCCGTCAGAAGATGCCGGGCCGCGCCGCTGTTGGGCGCCCCAGCGCACATCAGAACGGCCAGCTTCACTTCACCGCCTGCCGCCAACGCCACCAAGGCCTGGGCCTCGGATGCACCGGTGATGCGCATGACGATGGCCGCGGCGCGGCGTTTCAGTTTTGCATTCCCCATCTGGACATTGACCATCATGCCGTCATGAACGGCGCCGAGCTTGATGAAGGTCAAGGCCGACAGCAGATTGAGCGCCGCCTTCAGGGCCGTGCCGGCGCCAAGCCTGGTCGATCCGGCGATGACTTCGGGGCCGGAGTCGAGAATGATCTCGACATCGGCCAATGCGCCAAGCGGCGAGCCATGGTTGTTGACGACAGCGATGATGAAACTGCCCTGCTCTCGCGCCTGCCCGGCTGCGGCCACGGTATAAGGGGTCGTACCCGACGCGGCGGCGGCGACCAGTGTATCGCTCCGTATACAGATCATTGCCGCCTTGGCTCCAGCCTGGACGTCATCCTCGGCAAGGCCAAGCGTCTCGAACATCGCTTCGCGGCCGCCGGCGATCAGATAGGCGATGCGGTCCTCAGGGAAACCGAAGGTGGCGGGAAGTTCCGAGCCATCCTGCACGGCGATGCGGATCGAGGCGCCGGCACCCGCATAGATCAATCGTCCGCCAGCCGAAAGGCGGGCCGCCAATATCGTGGAGGCTTCGGCGATCTTCGGGCCAACGGCCCGCACCGCGGCGATGGCCCGCTCCTGGCCGTCCAGCAAGGCGCTGAGAATCCTGGCGTCGTCCCAGGTGTCGATGCCTTTCACGGCGTCGAGGTTTTCTTCGGTGCGGGGCCGGTGGCGCTCCATGGGCCTGACATCGCCAATCGGCCAGCCCCTGTCCAGGCTTTCTTTCGGGCCTCGATTTGCTATCCTGCAACGATGGAGCCGGAGCGGACCTATTTCCTTGGGATAGACGGTGGCGGCAGCCATTGCCGGGCGCGCATCCGCGATGACAAGGGGGCACTCCTCGGCGAGGCGCAAGGCGGGGCCTCCAATATCTATCAGGATTTCGACGGGGCGCTGAACACCATCCTGGCCACGGCGCAAACGGCGGCTGACAATGCGGGTGTCGAGACGGCGGCACTGCATGCCGGTCTTGGCCTGGCCGGAATCGTCACCTCGGTCGGGGCGGAGAAGATCAGCGCGGCCCGCCTGCCCTTCGCCTCGGTCACCGCCGACAATGATGCCTATGCCGCGCTCGTCGGCGCATTCTCGGGCGGCGACGGCGGCATTGTCATCGCCGGCACCGGTTCGATCGGCTTCGCGCTGGTCAATGGCACCCGCCACATGGTGGGCGGCTGGGGCTTTCAACTGGGCGACCACGGCTCCGGCGCCTGGGTCGGGCACCATGCGGTCCGGCGCGTGGCGCTGGCCATCGACGGGCTGCTGCAGCCGACCCGGTTGATCGAGGAGATTCTGGCGCGCACGGGTGCGACGCGCTTCGACCTGTCGCGCTGGTCGGAACAGGCGAGCCCCAAGGACCACGCGCAGTTCGCGCCCATCGTCTTCGAATGCGCGGCGCGGGGCGATGTGCAGGGCATGACGATCGTCATCGAAGGGGCCGCCGCCATCTCCAATCTGGGCCGGGCATTGCTGGCGCGGGGCGCTGGCCAAGTGTGCCTGCTGGGTGGGCTGGCCCAAGTCTATCCGCCCTATCTCGATGCCGACGTGAAGCGCGCCCTGGTGCCCCCCGCCGCCGATGCCATGGACGGCGCCATCATGATGGCCCGCCAGAATCTCGGGGCCCGACCATGAGCCACATGGAACGGGAGGCGCGCGAGGCACCAGAGGCGGTGGCCCGCTTCCTTGAGCGCAATGGCGCGGCGCTGGTGGAATTGGGCGCCAGGCTGAGG
>JANPCA010000647.1:0-12685 GCA_031430715.1 Hyphomicrobiales bacterium
GCCGACAAGCCGGTGCTGCATCTTGAGAAGGGACAACTGGAAATCCGATGAAACCCGGCGCCCTCATACCCTCGAATGTGGCCTCGCTGAAATCCCTGACCGTGACCATGGCGGTGATGAGCTATCTTGCCTGTCTGGCCATCGGCTCGCTGATCCTCGTGGATCGGGCCGTGGTAAGCTGGACGAGCGGCCTGGCGCGCGAGATGACCGTGCAGATTCGCTTTATGCGCGGCGTGGACCTCGATGCGGAAGTAGAGAAGGCAAGGGCAATCCTTGCGGATTTCCCAGGCGTGATTGAAGCAAAGATTCTCGGCAAGGAAGCCGGCGCCAAGTTGCTTGAGCCGTGGCTGGGATCGGGCTCGCTCGAAGGCCTGCCCGTACCGCGACTGATCCGCGTGGTGGGAGATGCCGGATCGCCGCCCGATGTGGAGGCGCTGACCGCCAAGCTCGGCGCGGTCAAGGGCGTGCATCTCGATACCCATCGGAAGTGGGAGGCCGAACTCACCCGCATGGCGCGGGCGCTTTCGCTTTTGTCCTATTTAATTCTGGCATTGATCTGCGTCTCGGCCGTGGCGATCGTGGTTTTTGCCACGCGCGCCGTTCTCCAGGCCAACCGGCCGGTGGTCGATCTTTTGCATCTCGTAGGAGCGCGCGACAGCTACATCGCCCGTCAAATCGACGGCCGCTTCCTGCGCACCGGATTGGTCTCCGGATCCCTGGGCGTTGCCATGAGTTTGCTTACCTTTCTGCTTTTGGGCTTTGCCGGGGTCGAGGGCAGTGGCGGATTTGCCGCCGCCAGCCGTGGCCTGCTGTTTGCCCCGCCCGGTGTGGCGCTTCAGAGCTATGCCGTGCTCTGCGCGGTTCCGGTCGCGGCGACGCTGATTTGCCTGATCACCTCGAGGATCACGCTGATGCGCAGGCTGGGAGTGGTGGTTTGATCTACGTCCGCTCTGGCGTCTTCAATGCCGTTTTCTATGTGGACTTGATTCTGTTCCTTGTCCTCGGATCGGGTTTTTTCTTCACGCCGCGCAAATGGTCGATACGGGCTCTGCAGGCCTGGGCGAAAACGTCGATCTTCCTGCTGCGCGTGCTGGCCGGGGTGGGCATGGAAGTTCGCGGCAAGGAAAACATTCCAGGCGGCGCCTGTCTCGTGGCCGGCAAGCACCAGTCCTTCTGGGAGACCTTCGCCATTCTGCCGCTGCTCGCCGATCCTGCCATGGTGCTGAAGAAGGAACTCTCATACATCCCATTTTTCGGCTGGTTCATCCACAAGTTCCGGATGATTCCGGTCGAGCGGTCGGCCGGGCCGCAGGCGCTTCGGCAGCTCATGAGCAAGGCCGAACGGGAAATCAAGGCCGGGCGGCAGGTGGTGATCATGCCGGAAGGAACAAGGCGCGAACCCGATGATCCGCCCGCCTACAAGCCGGGCGCCATGGCCCTCTACGCCAGGCTGAATGTGCCTTGTGTCCCGTTTGCCCTCAATTCGGGCCTGTTCTGGCCGCGCCGCCGCTTCATCCGGCACCCGGGAACGATCGTGATCTCGTTCCTGCCGGCGATTGCGCCGGGTCTCGACAGGAAGCAATTCCAGCAGCGCCTGGAGACGGCGATTGAAACGGAGACAGCGAGATTGGTGGCCGAGGGGCGTTCGGCCATGGCGAAGGACAAATAGAGAACAAATTATTCGACTCGGGCGCTGGAAAACGTTAACATCAGTTCCTCAGCGGAGGTTGCGCGCCATGGATGCCGTCAGTCAGCCGGGGCTTGATCCCATTTCCCACGACATATGGGACATGAAATACCGCTTCAAGCAGGATGGCGGCTTGGCCGTCGATCAAACGATCGAGGACAGTTGGCGCCGTGTCGCGGCGGCCGTGGCGGAGGCCGAACCCGAGGCCGAACGCCGCCAATGGGCCGCGGCCTTCTATCGCATATTGGATGGCTACCGCTTCCTGCCCGCCGGCCGGATTCTGAGCGGCGCGGGGACCGGGCGGCAGGTGACGCTGTTCAATTGCTTCGTGATGGGCACCATTGCCGATTCGCTCGACGGGATTTTCGACAACCTCAAGGAGGCCGCCCTCACCATGCAGCAGGGCGGCGGCATCGGCCACGATTTCTCGAGCTTGCGGCCGCGCGGCGCGCCGGTGAAGGGGGTCGGTGCCGATGCCTCGGGGCCGATCAGCTTCATGGATGTCTGGGATGCCATGTGCCGGACGATCATGTCGGCGGGGACCAGGCGCGGCGCCATGATGGGCACCATGCGCTGCGATCATCCGGACATCGAGGATTTCATTGCCGTCAAGCGTCAGGCGGCGCGGCTGCGCAATTTCAATCTCTCGGTGCTGGTCACCGATGCCTTCATGGCGGCGGTCAAGAGTGACGATGAATGGCCGCTGATATTCGGCGGCAAGGTTTATCGCACGGCGCGGGCCCAGTCGCTCTGGGATCAGATCATGCGCGCCACCTACGATTATGCCGAACCGGGCGTGATCTTCATCGACCGGGTGAACGCCCGCAACAATCTTAACTATTGCGAGCACATCGGCTGCACCAACCCGTGCGGCGAACAGCCCCTGCCGCCCTATGGCGCCTGCCTCCTCGGATCGATCAATCTGACCCGCTTTATTGCGCAAGCCTTTTCGCCCGATGCCGCGCTTGATGAAAAGGAACTGATCGCCGTCACCTCCGTGGCGGTGCGCTTCATGGACAACGTCATCGATGTGTCGCGTTATCCATTGCCGCAACAGCAGGCGGAAGCTCAAGCCAAGCGGCGCATCGGACTTGGGATTACCGGACTGGCCGATGCCCTAGCCATGTGCGGTCTGCGCTATGATTCGGCGGCGGCGGTTGCGGCCGCCAAGCACTGGATGGCGGTGATCGAGCGCGCCGCCTATCTGGCCAGCAGTGCCCTGGCGCGCGACAAGGGTCCCTTCCCGCTATTCGACAGGGAACGCTACGGCGTAGCGGGCCATGCCGCTCAGCTTGATGAGGATGTGCGCGGCGCCGTCCATGCCCACGGCCTGCGCAACGGCCTGCTGACCTCGATTGCGCCCACCGGCACAATCTCGCTTCTGGCGGGCAATGTCTCCAGCGGCATCGAACCGATCTTCAGCACACAATACGAGCGCAAGATCCTGCAGGCCGATGGCAGCCGCCGCAGCGAGCGGGTGACCGACTATGCGGCGGGCCTGTGGTGGGACATGATGGGCAGCAATGTTCCGTTGCCGGACGCCATCGTCACGGCGGAGACTTTAAGCCCCGAGGCCCATCTGACCATGCAGGCGGCGGTGCAACAGCACATCGACAGTTCCATTTCGAAGACCATCAACATTCCAGCCGAAACGCCATTCGAGGATTTTCGGCGGGTCTATGAACGGGCTTACGATCTCGGTCTGAAAGGTTGCACCACCTTCAGGCCGAACGCGGTGACGGGCTCTGTCCTGTCCACCAGCGCTGCACCCGCCGATACGCCCCCGCTCATCGAAACCCGGGCGCCCATGGAACGCCAGGATGCGTTGCCAGGCTTCTCCTACAAGCTCAAATGGCCCGAGAGCGATCACGCTATTTATATCACCATCAATGACACGATGGCGGAGGGCCAGCGGCGGCCCTTCGAGATTTTCATCAACTCCAAGAACATGGAACACTATGCCTGGACGGTGGCGCTCACCCGCATGATATCGGCGGTCTTCCGGCGGGGCGGCGATGTTTCCTTCGTCGTCGAGGAACTGAAAGCGGTCTTCGATCCGCGCGGCGGCCAGTGGATGTCGGGCCGCTATGTTCCGAGCCTTCTGGCGGCCATCGGCGGGGTGATCGAGCGCCATATGGTGGCCATCGGTTTCATGACACCCGGCACGGCAGGGCGGATCGCTTCCGCGGCGGCGGACGTCAAGCACTCATCCTGTCCGCGCTGCGGCGAGCAGGCCCTGGTCTTCCAGGAGGGCTGCGCCACCTGCCTGTCATGCGGCTATTCGAAATGCAGTTAGGTTTGGGGATTGACAGCCGGAATATTTCGTTCTATTTTTGTTCTCATGATGCAAGGCTTCCCCATTTCCGCAAAACTACCCGAGGACCTGGGCTTCGGCGAGCGTTTCTGGTACTGGCGCGGTGCTTCGGGACGGACCTACATTCACTCGATCTATCAGGCCGGTTCCTGTCCGCCGCTGGCCGGTGCGGTCTTTGTCCTGGTGCGGTCATCGGGCGGCAAGCGCATGGCCATGGCTGCTGGCCGCTTCCCCAACTGTGTCGACGGCGGCGCCGTCTTGAACCTGCCTGGGGATCATCATGCCAATGAAATTCACGTCCACTTGCTGGCCCGCGATCATGATGCGGCAAACTCGGTGTGGCGCGATCTTGAAGATGCCCTGCATGGCACCACGGCGGAAGTGCCTCAGTTGGAGCTGGAGATGGCCGGAAGCTGAAGCCGCGCCACGAGGCGTTCGAGCGCGGCGTCATGGATGTTCATGTCGCGCAAGTGGCTGACGGTGTTCATCACGTAGTCGGTACAATGTCCGGAAATGCCTGCCCCATCGCGGACATGGTGGACAAGATCGCTGTCGGCGAGGGCACCGGCATATTGCCGGTGGCTGCGGTCGACGGCATAGGTGACGGCCTCAATGCTGCGCTTGCTGTGCAGCAGCCGTATGGGGCTGCGCTTCTCGATATAGACCTTGGTCACCTGCTCGCGCCCCCTGAGGTAGGCCAGCGTCTCGACCCAGCGCTGGGCGTCGACCCGGAAGGCCACGCCATGGCACGATCCGCCACGGTCAAGCCCCAACACCAGGCCCGGCCTTTCGGGTGTGCCCCGGTGCACATGGGAATAGACACAGAGCTTGCGGTGAAATCCGTGAATGAGTGCCGGCTCGCTGGCGATATGCGCGAAGCCGGGCCGCCACATCAGGGAGCCATAGCCAAATATCCAGAACTGCTGCATGGTTGGCCCACATGACTAGCGCAAGTGACACCCGCCGATCAAATGCCGCGTAAAAGATCATCTGCCTGGAGAATGATGGCGCCCCTTTTGGGCGTCTTGTTATTGGCGGCCGCCTGGTCGGCCTATTGGTTTGCCGCCATTGCCTATGCCAAGCAGGCGGTCGCGGGCCAGCGCCAGGAATTCGCGCGGCAGGGTCTGACCCTCACCTGCGCGGAAGAATTCTGGGGTGGCTATCCATTCCGTTTCGAATTCACATGTCCCACTCCGCTCATCTCCCTGAGGGGTGGTGGCCACGTCACGTCCGGCAGGCTATTGGCCATGGCACTGGCCTATAATCCGAAGCAGATCGTCATGCTGATCGATGGACCCAAGACCGCGTTCGAATCGCCGGAGCAGGCGTTTTCGATTCTACACGGGCGGGCCGCCGCCGCCGTCACCTTCGACAAGGACTGGAAAGCCAGCCTTTCCGTGGAAATTCCGGACGTCGATATCCCGCGGCTCCTGACGGCGAAGAAGGTCATGGTCTTTGCCCGGCCGATCGAGGACCAGGCCATCGCCGTGGCGCTGAGCATCGGCGCCTTCCGCTGGCAGCGGCCGGACAGACCTGAGCTTCTGATCGATCAGGGCCAATTGACGGGCTCGCTCGACAAGGCAATGGCCCTGAATGTGCAAAGGATCGAGCTTTCCAGGGGAACGGTCCGCTATTGGGGCAGCGGCCGGATTGAACTCGATGTCTTGCACCGTCCATCCGGAGAGCTCGCAACCGAGACCAACGACCTCAACGGACTGCTCGATATCATTGGCCCGCATCTTCTGATGACGGTGCGGGAAAAGGCCAATTTGCGCATGGTCCTGGGCCTTCTCGGTCAGAAGGCCAAGGCCGGCATGACCTTCAGCCAGGGCGAGTTTTTCATCGGACCCTACAAAATTTCCAATGTCGTGCCGCTTTACTGAGGCGGCTTGCCGCCGCGGCCGAAATCCGGCGCCGCCGTATCCTGACCGGCGGCAATGATGTTGCGGCGGATCTGCCGTGAACGCGTGAACAGGTTGAACAGCATTTCCCCATCGCCCCAGCGGATCGCCCTTTGCAAGGCGGACAAGTCCTCGGAGAAACGTCCGAGCATCTCCAGCACCGCGTCCTTGTTGTTGAGAAAGACATCGCGCCACATGGTCGGATCGGACGCGGCGATGCGGGTGAAGTCGCGGAAGCCGCCCGCCGAATACTTGATCACTTCGGAATCCGTCACTTCTTCGAGATCGGCCGCCGTCGCCACGATGTTATAGGCGATCAGATGCGGCAGGTGGCTGGTAATGGCCAGCACCAGGTCGTGGTGTTCCGGCGTCATGATTTCGACGTTCGAGCCGCAGGCCTTCCAGAACGCTTCGAGCCTCGCAATCATCCGCGGGTCAGCACCTGGCGGCGGCGTCAGAATGCACCAGCGGTTGGTGAACAGTTCGGCGAAGCCCGACTGCGGCCCCGACTGCTCGGTGCCGGCAATCGGGTGCCCCGGAATGAAGTGAACCGCTTGCGGCACATGCGGCAGCACGTCGCGCACCGCGGCCCCCTTGACGGATCCGACGTCGCTGAGAATGGCGCCGGCCCGCAAGTGACTCCCGATTTCGGCTGCCAGCGCGCCATAGGTTCCAAGCGGCGAACACAGGATCACCAGATCGGCGCCCTTGACCGCATCGGCCGCCGACACGCAGATCCGGTCCACCAGCCCCAGTTCCACGGCTTTAGCGCGCGTCGCCTCGCTTTGTGCGAAACCCACGATTTCACCCGCAATGCGTTCGCGGCGGATGATGTGGCACAGCGATGAGCCGATCAGCCCAAGGCCGATCAACGCCACCCGTTCAAACGGCGGCTTCATTTCAAAAAGTCCCGCAAGGCCTGCACGACGGCATGATTGGCCTCTTCGCTTCCCACCGTCAGGCGCAAGGCTTGGGGCAAGCCATAGGCGTCCATGCGGCGCAGCACGATACCTTGCGATGTGAGATAGGAATCAGCCGCAGCCGCGTTCCGCGCCGCGCCGCTTGGGAAATGCAGCAGCAAGAAATTTCCAGAACTGGGCGTAACGCCGATCCCCAGTGCCTCTAACGCGGAGGTGAGCCATGGCAGCCATGTGTCATTGTGCGCGACCGCCTGCTCCACGAAGGCCTGGTCAGTCATCGCCGCGGTACCAGCCGCTATCGCCGGGGCGCTCACATTGAAGGGTCCGCGAATCCGGTTCAGCACATCGGCCACATGCGCCGGGCAATAGGCCCAGCCGAGACGCAGCGCGGCAAGCCCGTGGATCTTCGAGAAGGTGCGCGTCATCACCACATTGTCGAAACCCGCCACCAACTCGACTCCAGATTGATAATCGTTGCGCGTTACATATTCGGCATAGGCCGCATCGAGGACCAGCAGCACATCGCGCGGCAGTCCGGCATGCAATCGCTTGACCTCGCTAAACGGCAAGTAAGTCCCGGTCGGATTGTTCGGATTGGCCAGAAACACCATGCGGGTCCGTGCCGTCACCAGTTTCAACATGGCATCGGCGTCGGCCGTATGGTTCTTCTCCGCCGCCACCATCGCCGTGGCACCGTTGGATTTTATGGCGATGGGATAGACCAGAAAGCCATACTCGCTGTAGATCGCCTCATCGCCGAGCCCCAGATAGGCATGGGCCAGAAGCTGCAAAAGCTCGTCGGAGCCGGCACCGCACACGATGTGCGGCGCCATCAGCCCGTAGCGCGTAGCGATTGCCTCACGCAGCAGCGCCGCCGAACCGTCGGGATAGAGTTCAAGTTGCTCGGCAGCGGCCCGATAGGCGGCAATGGCTTTGGGGCTGGCACCCAGCGGCGATTCGTTGGACGACAGCTTGAAGACCTTGATGCCCGAGGCACCGCTTTTGCCCGGCGCATAGGCGGTGATGTCGAGAATACCGGGACGGGGCTGCGGACGGACTGCGGTCATGGCGAAACCTCGATTGGGGCGGGAAATCGTCCGGCAACACGATAGCTCAGACTGGATTCGGTGTGTTGCGGCCGCGCCTCGAAGCCCGCCAGACAGGTCACATGCCAGGCACCCGAGCGCGAGCGCCATCGCGGCGGCGGCGCGCCGGTGGACGGCAGCGGCGTGCTACTCAGCAGGAGTGTTTCATCGTCACCGCTTGGCACCGGTTCCCCATGACCGACGATCAGCAGACGCGGCATCCCGCCGGCTTTGAGGACGGGCAAAGTTCCAATCACCCCCGAGCCAACAGTCAGGACATCGGCCCAGGCCGAGTCTGTCTTGACGATGGCCAGATCGCCAGGGCTTCCCGATAGTGCTGCAAGGGCAGCGGCCAGGCTGGCATGACTTTCGATCTTGAAGCCGCAGAAATGCTCCGCCAGTCCAGCTCGGGTCTCGATGTCTTCAGCGAGCCCCAGCTCCACATGCAGGCGCACCGGTGCCTGTTCCTGTATGGAGCTCGACAGGATCACCCGCCAAAGACGCACCACAAGATGGGGCTCGATCAGGCCCTTGCCCGCCGCCAACAGCCGGCGCAGCATTTGCGCCTCGCGTGCCGGCCGGAAGGGCGACGCATGGAGCGATCCGCCGATGCTCTTGCTGCTGCGTACCCGTGCCGTCGCCGTTAGGCGGCGGATCATCAGGTCCAGCAAACCGTCATCGATGGCATCGATGTCGCGCCTTATGTCTTCCAGGGAAATGTCGGGCGAAATCATTGGTCGAAAAGCTCAAAATCCCGATTGCAATTGGCCTTGCCGGCCGCGGCGCCTATTCATAGGGTGCGACCCGGAAAATGCAAATACATCCTATGCTTCGGGCCTCATCCGGCGCTGCGTGGGAACCGGCCGGAGCACCGGGCGCAGGCGCGGCGACAGGCGCCTGACGCGCTTGGCCGAGGCAATCGCATAGACCTGTTTCACCGCCTCGACGATCACCACGCCCGAGACGCCGGGCATGATGCGGGCGCCGGCCCGTTCCATGGCGGCGGCTGCCTTGAGCACCAGCCCCCTGTTGGATGGTGGAAATGAAAGGGCGCTGGACCAGGACACCACCGAAAACTGACTCTCGCGCAGCAGCGCCGTCAGTTGCGGCCGGGAGAAGGGCTGGCCGAAGCCGAAGGGCGAGGAATCGAATCGCGCCCAGACTCCGCGCCGGTTTGGCACCACCAGCAAGAGGCGGCCCTGCGGCGACAGAACGCGCCAGATTTCCTTCAGCATTTCCTCGGGCGATTCGGACAGTTCGAGTCCGTGGACAACGAGCACCACGTTGACGGCACTTTCGAGCAGGGGAAGATCACATTCATCGACGAGGGCCGACAGCACGCCACCCTCTTCCGGCCAGTGCATGACACCCTGGCGGGCCATCATGAAGGCCATCTGGACCTCGGCTCCCGCCGTGAGCGATGCCAGATAGGGCGTGGCATAGCCCAATCCGATGACCTTGGCACCCGCCAACCCGCCGAGATGCGGCCGCAACCGGTTGGCGAGCAGCCTTTGGGTGGTGTTCCCGAGGCGGCTTGCGTAGAATTCGCGTAAGTCGACGATATCCATTAAAGTGGACGATAACGTCTCGCGCCATGCGGGTCATCCTGATTCGGGGAGAGGGTTGCCGGCCGTCATGTCACATCTCGAAATGCACCAGTTCATGTGCCGCACCGACAATTATGGGCTTCTGGTCCATGACCACAAGAGCGGAGCGACAACCTCGATTGACGCGCCCGACGCCATCGAGATCGAGAAACAGCTGAAAAAGCGCGGCTGGCAGCTGACCCACATTTTCACCACCCATCATCACGGCGACCACGTGGAGGGCAATCAAGCCCTGAAGGACCAGTTCGGCTGCATCATTATCGGCCCCAAGGCCGAGGCTGACCGCATTCCCGGCATCCGCACCCAGGTTTCGGGCGGAGAGAAATTCACCTGGGCGGGCCGCGAGGTGAGAGTGTTCGATTGCCCCGGCCATACCAAGGGCCACATCGCCTATCACATTGCCGCGGAATTCTCGCTCTTCGCCGGTGACACGCTGTTTTCCCTCGGCTGTGGCCGCGTTCTCGATGGGATGATGGACGAGATGCATCAGTCGGTGAACCAGTTCCGTGCCCTCTCGCCCTCCACATACGTCTATTGCGGCCATGAATATACCGAGGCCAATGGGCGCTTTGCCCTGTCGGTCGAACCGGGCAACCGCATGCTGCAGCAGCGCGTTGCCGTAGTGTCGAATTTGCGCAAGGAGGGCAAGATGACCTGCCCGTCGAGCATTGGCGAGGAGCTCAAGTCCAATCCTTTCCTGCGCTGCGACAGCCCGGAGATCAGGCGTAACCTGAAACTCGAGGGTGCTCCAGATGCGGCCGTATTCGCCGAGTTGCGTCAGCGCAAGGATGCTTTCAAGTGAAACTCAGCAGCTTCAAGGCCCTGACCTTCGATTGCTACGGCACCCTTATTGATTGGGAGACGGGCATGATCGACGCCCTCGAACCCCTGACATCAAGGCTGCGGCCTCCGCTGCCGAGGGATGCCATCCTGCAGGCCCATGCCCGTCATGAATCGGCCCAGCAACTGGCAACGCCTGCCATGAAATACCGCGAAGTGCTGGCCGTCGTCTACAAGCGCCTGGCCGAGGACTGGGGCCTCGCGGTCACCTGGGACGCGTGTGAGACCTACGGTAATTCGATCGGGAATTGGCCCGCGTTTGCGGATTCGGTTGAAGCGCTCGTCTATCTCAAGACGCACTTCAAGCTGGTCATCCTATCGAATGTCGACAATGCCAGTTTCGCTCATAGCAACCGCCGCCTGAAGGTCGCCTTCGATGCGGTCTATACCGCCCAGGACATCGGCTCCTACAAGCCGTCGGATCGTAATTTCGACTACATGATCGACAAGCTGCGCGGTCTTGGTCTCGAAAAGAGCGATATCCTTCACACCGCCGAAAGCCTGTTCCACGATCATGCGCCCGCCAACCGCCACGGCGTCGCCTCGTGCTGGATTTACCGGCGTCATGGCCAGCACGGATTTGGCGCGACCATGAATCCCGGCTCCACGCCAAAGCATGATTTCCGATTCAACAGCATGGCTGACCTGGCCGCCGCCCATTACGCCGAAACGGCAGTCTGAATCAGGCGGTTCTCCGCTTCATCCACTGTTCGCCGAAAATACTGATCAGCACCGCGCCGATGATGATGCCGCCGCCTGTGAAAGCCGCCGGATCGGGCAATTCCCCCAGGAACAGCAGCGGCCACAAGGGATTGATGACCGCGTCGAGCATGACGATCAATGACAGCGTCACGGCGGCGACCGACTTGGCGCCCCGGGCATAGAAGATCAGCGGGATTGAAAGCTGGATCGGCCCCATGACCGCAAGCAGAAGAAGATTGCCGAAACTCACCTCGAAGCCTCCGGCCTGATGACCGGCGAGAAAGCCCAGAAATCCCGCCAGAAGAAATGTGACGAACCCGCCCACGCAGATGGCCGGCACCATGTCGACATTGCGGTAGCGGCGGAGCGCCAGCGTCTGGCCCGCAAAGCACACAGGCACAAGCATGGCCGTGATCATGCCGGCCAGATTGCCGGCGGCGATGCCGTCACGGGCGATCAGGCCCACGCCCGAAAAGGCCATGAGCGCCGCGATCCACGCCGCCAGACCGGGTTTTTCACCCGTAACCCATGGGCTGAGCAAACCCGTGAAGATCGGCGACGACGCCCCGATAACCGCGATCGTCGCCGTACTGACAAGAGTGAGTGAAGTGACATAGAGTGTGGACCCGATACTAAAAAAGCTTGCGGCGGCAATCATCGCGGTCATCGGTATGGCCCGGAACTTCCGCGCAGTATCGCCTCCATAGAGTGCGACCAGATAAATGAGAAGGCCGACCGACATCCAGAAGCCGCGCCAGCAGTTGATCTGCCAGCCATCGAGCCCCGGCATCAGGCGGACGAAGAGCCCGGAGAGACTCCAGCCCAACGTCGCCAGCAGGACGAAAATGACCCCGGTTCCGTAGGTCTGGTGTCGCTCACTCACTGATTCGCTCCGGCCGCCATGGCCGGACAAGAGCAGACCCGCGCAGGCATTTCAATGACGCGAATTTCCTAGCGTCAGCTAGAGTTAAGGTCAAGCCCGAAGGGCCGCATTCTCCGGGTCATAGGGGCTTTCCGCTATGACCACCGCCCTGAACATTTGCCCGAGGATCTTGATCTCCAACTCCGTGCCAACGCCTGCGAACTGCGGCTTCACCATACCCAACGCCAGGGATTTGTTGACTCGCCAGCCATACCCGCCATTGGTCGCCCGCCCGATCAGCGCGCCTTTGGCATAGAGCGGCTCCGACCCCCGGGCATCGGAACCGGCATCGGTCACGCCCTGCACGTCCATGGTCACGAAGTTCCAGTTCAGGCCTTTCTCGCGGGACTCAACCAGGGCATCGCGGCCCAGGAACTGACCCTTGTTGGGATGAACGAAGCGGTCAAGGCCTGACTCATAGGCCGAGTATTCGATCGACAGTTCGCGCGGCACCAGGCGGTAGCTCTTTTCGATCGACAGCGCACCCATGGCCTTGATGCCGTAGGGCCGGATACCGAATTCCTTGCCGACGTCCATCAGATGGTCGAACAGCGCCACCTGTTGTTCGATGGGATGGTGGAATTCCCAGCCCAGTTCACCCACGAAATTCACCCGCAGCGCATGGGCCGATACCGTACCGACACTGATCTCCTTGCCGGAGAGCCATGGGAAGGCCTCGTTCGACAGGTCGGCATCGGTGAGCTTCT
>JANPCA010000648.1:0-3550 GCA_031430715.1 Hyphomicrobiales bacterium
CAGCTCGGCGACAGTCAAATCCAACCGCGTCACCGCTATCGTCATGGCAAACCTCCAGAGCGAATCAACCACCCCAGAGAATCATCACAGCTCGACAATCCAATATCACGATTGAGTCAGTTCATCTGACGGTTGGTATTACAGCCTGGTGTGCGCCATGCTGATGAACGTGCCCTTCAGCCTGAGCCTGACGTTTGCCCGCCATGTTCCGACCGCTGAACTGGCCCTGGTGTTCTCGCTGTCGCCGCTGATCAACTTCGCGGTGGGCGCCGTGACCGGCCGCGAGCCGCTGACGGCGCGGCGGCTGGTGGCCATCGCCTTGGGGTTTGCGGCTTGCACCATGCTGGTCGTCACCCGCCACGGCATGGTGACGGGGGATGTATCGTGGTGGCTGATCGCCAGTTTCATCAATCCGCTGCTCTATGCGGGCTATAACTGGTATGCGCAGCGCCATTGGCCGAAAGGCGGCACGACGTTTTCGATCGGCGCCGCCGAAAGCCTTTGGACCGGCGTGCTGGGCCTGCCTTTCATGCTGATCGCCGCGGCACCCTGGGACTACACCTACACCAGCCTCGCCTATTGGAGCATCGTTGTGGCAACGGTGATGTGGGTGGCCGAACGCATCTCGTTCTTCACGCTGATCCGCGAGAAGGGAGCGACCTATACTTCGCAGGCCGTCTATCTCTCGGCTCCGGCGGCGGTCATTTTCGCCGTCATCTTCTTCGGCGGGGCCAGCGACGTGTGGCTGTGGACCTCGCTCGTCATCCTGATGGCGGCGCTGTGGCTCAACAATTCCGGGCCAGCCGCCAGACCGATGTCCATTTGATTTCGGAATCCTCAAGGTCGCGGGTCACCCGCACCTTGTATTCGGCGAGGTTTTCCAAGCAGTCGCGCGGCAGATAGCTGCGGCCGGGATCGCCGATCAGCACGGTGGAACCTTGCCGCTCCGCCTGCAGCAGCCAATCGTAGACGCGGGACGCGAGATCCTTCTCATAGAAGAGATCGCCTACGAGGATGACACCGGCGTGAGGAGGGGCGGCGAGGAGAAGGTCTTCGCTAGTTACATCTAAGCTTCCCTCCCCCTTGTGGGGAGGGGGACTGAAGTTCAGTTCCGTATTCATTTCGATCGCCACCACCGCGAATTGATCGATATCGGCGGCCACCACGCGTGCCGCTCCCGCTTTCAGCGCCGCAAGTCCAACCAGCCCTGAGCCCGAGGCCAGATCGATGACGCTCCGCCCACGGATGATCTCGGGATGATCGAGGATATGCCTGGCCAGTGCCTGGCCGCCGGCCCAGGCGAAGGCCCAGAAGGGCGGGGGCAAACCGATCTGCTCGAGTTCTTCTTCCGTCTTCTGCCACAGCGGCACGGCCTCATCCGCCAGATGCAACCGCACTTCGGGCACGAGCGGCGGGGCCATCACCCGTGTATTGGCGCGGATGAAGGCGGCGTGGTTCACGCCTTGACGCCACCCAGCTTGCAGATGTGCTTCCACTCCGCCGCCGTCACCGGCTGCACCGACAGGCGCGAATTCTTGACCAGCACCATCTCCTTCAGGACCGGATCGAGCTTGATTTCATCCAGCGTCACACGGCGCGGAACATCGGCCAGAGCGCGGATGTCGACGCATTCCCAGGCATCCTTGTCGGCGGTCGAATCCTTGTGGATCAGTTTCGCCACCTCGACGATGCCTACGATCTCGCGGCCGTCGTTGGAATGATAGAAGAAACCGCGGTCACCGAGCTTCATCAGGCGCATGTTGTTGCGCGCCTGATAATTGCGGATGCCGGTCCATTCCTCACCCGTCTCGCCCTTGGCCTTCAACATGTCAAAGGAGAAGACATCGGGCTCGGACTTGAACAGCCAATGGGCCATCACCTAGCCTCCGGATTTTCGAGCGCCCATTTCCGGGGGCGGATATCGGCTGAGACGAAGAGCATCGGCGTATTCCTTTATCTGATTTCGAGGCCTGCGGGCCTGGCGAGGAGCCTGGTGATTTCTTCCTCCGGGGCGGCGCCTTCGTCAACGATGGCGTGAACCGCCTCGACGATCGGCATGTCGACGTGATGCTTAAGGGCCAGCGCATGGGCAATCCTGACGGTGAAGGCGCCTTCAACGACACCTTTCGACAGGGCCAGTGCTTCGGTGGCAGTCTTGCCCTCGCCAATGGCAAAGCCATAGGAATAATTTCGTGACTGTTGACTGGCGCAGGTCAGTAGCAGGTCGCCAAGGCCCGAAAGCCCCATGAGGGTTTCGGGCTTGGCGCCGAGCTTGCGGCCGAAGCGCGTCAGTTCGGCGAAGCCCCGCGTGGTGAGGGCGGCCCGCGCACTGTCGCCGAGGCGCCGACCATCGGCAATACCGCAGGCGATGGCCAGCACATTCTTCAAGGCGCCGCCGATCTCGACGCCCAGCACGTCGTCGGAGGCATAGATGCGGAACCGCGGCAGCGACAAGGCACCGGCCCATTCGCCGGCCTCGGCCAGGCTCGAACCGGCCAGCACCACGGCGGTGGGCAAGCCCTTCATCACATCGGCGGCGAAGCTCGGACCTGACAGGACCATGGGACGCAGGTGCGGCAGCACATCGGCAGCCACCTGGTTCATGAACAGCCCCGTCCCCTGCTCGATGCCCTTGGCGGCGATGATGAGGGCTTGCGCATCGCGGGTGACTGGTTTCACGGCCAGCAGGGCGGGGCGCGCCGCCTGGGCGGGAACGGCGAGGATCAGTGCCTCGGCGTCCGCCAGTGCTGCGAGCGCGGGGTGTTGCCGCGACCAAATGCCTACGCGGTGCCCGGCGGCTTTGGCCACATGGGCCAGCGCCATTCCCCAGGCGCCGCCGCCAATGATGCAGATGCGCCGCGTCACGCCTTGGCGCCCAGCTTGCCCGAGCCATAGGCCGCCGCCTGGGTCTGGTCGAGCGGCCAGCGGGCCCGCGCCGTGGCATCCAAACCGCCGGTCAATCCCAGCGCCAATCGTTCCGCCCCCGCCCAGGCGATCATGGCGGCATTGTCGGTGCAAAGTTTCGGGGGCGGAATGATGAGATTCAATCCGTAACGAAGTGCCGCCGCCGCGAAGACCGCCTTCAGCCGCGCGTTGGCGGCAACCCCGCCCGCCACGATGAGCGAAGGCGTTGTCATAGCGGGATGGGCGGCGCGGAACAGCAGAAGCGCCATCGCCAAGCGGTCTTCCGTCGTTTCGGCCACAGCGGCCTCGAAGCTGGCACAGACATCGGCCACGTCCTGTTCACTTAGCCCCTCCCCCTTGTGGGAGGGGAAGCCCTCAAGTCCCTTCACCGCCTCGCGCACCGCGGTCTTGAGGCCGGAGAAGGAGAAATTGCAATCCTTGCGGCCCTTGAGCGGGCGCGGGAAGGCAAATCGCTTAAGGTCGCCGCGCCGCGCCTGGACCTCGACTTGGGGTCCGCCCGGATAACCAAGCCCCAGGAGCTTCGCCACCTTGTCGAAGGCTTCGCCGAGGGCATCGTCGATAGTGGTGCCGAGGCGACGGTAGCGGCCGACGCCCTCGACGATCTGGAACTGCGTATGGCCACCCG
>JANPCA010000649.1:0-18399 GCA_031430715.1 Hyphomicrobiales bacterium
CAGCTCGGCGACAGTCAAATCCAACCGCGTCACCGCTATCGTCATGGCAAACCTCCAGAGCGAATCAACCACCCCAGAGAATCATCACAGCTCGACAATCCAATATCACGATTGAGTCAGTTCATCTGACGGTTGGTATGACACCTCTCCCGAAGGGAGAGGGAGGGGCCCATGCGGAACGCATGGGAGAGTGAGAGGACCGGAGCCAATTGTTCTCGCCCGCTCCCCTCATCCTCCCACGCCTTCGGCGCGGGCCCCTCCTTCTCCCGCAGGGAGAAGGGCACTTACATCTCCGGCACCGCCAAACCCATAGCCGCGCAGGCAGCCTTCACCGTGTTGCGCAGCAGGCAGGCAATCGTCATCGGCCCCACCCCGCCCGGCACCGGGGTGATCGACCCCGCCACCTTCTCGCAAGAAGCGAAATCGCAATCGCCCACCAGTTTGCCTTTCCCGTCACGCTCGATCCGGTTGATGCCGACATCGATCACGCAAGCGCCGGGTTTCAGCCAGTCGCCTTTGACCATTTCCGGACGGCCCACGGCGGCGATCACCAGGTCCGCCCGGCGCACCACGGCGGGCAGATCCTTCGTTTTCGAATGGGCGATGGTCACCGTGCAGTTCTCGGCCAGTAGCAATTGCGCCACCGGCTTGCCGACGATGTTGGAACGCCCGATCACCACGGCCTCAAGCCCATCGAGCTTGCCCAGCACGTGCCTGGCCAGCATGACGGAACCGACCGGCGTGCAGGGCACGAGCGAGTCCTGTCCGGTCGACAGCAGGCCCACATTCACCACATGGAAGCCATCGACATCCTTGACCGGCGAAATGGCGCTCAAGACTTTCATCGAGTCGATGTGCTTGGGCAGCGGCAATTGCACCAGGATGCCATGGCAGGCCGGATCGGTGTTGAGCGTCTCGACCAGCGCCAGAACCTCCGCCTCGGGCGTCTCGGCGGGCAGCTTGTGCTCCCAGGAATTCATGCCTACCTCGGCCGTTTGCCTGGCCTTGTTGGCGACATAGACTTTGGACGCCGCATCCTCGCCGACCAGCACCACGGCCAGCCCAGGGGTCAGGCCGTGTTGGGCTTTCAGCCCCGCCACCGCGGTTGCAATGCGGCCCCTTAAGGCCTCGGCAAAGGCCTTCCCGTCAATGATCCGTGCCATGCGTCTTCAATCCTCTTCCGTAGCTTTGAGTGCCGCGATCCATGCCGCAAGCGCTGCCGGATTGCCAGTCACCAGCAGCGTCTTGTGACGCTCTGTCTCGCCTGAAACGATTCTGAAGGCCGATTTCGGCAGGCCCGACGCCTTGGCGATAACCTCGATAACCGCCTTGTTGGCCTTGCCCTTGTCCGGCGGCGCCGTGACTTTCACGGCCAGCGACACCGAGTCATCGGCGCCAACGTGGAGTCCGGTCACCGCATTGCGTGACGATTTCGGCGTGGCCCGGACGGCCAGCAGCATTCCGCCCCGGCCCGCCTGGAGCGGCGATGTCACAGCAGACGCGAACCGTAATAGCCGACGAAGTAACGCACGAACTGCAAACCGATGAGCAGCACGATGGGCGAGATGTCGATGCCGCCCAGATCGGGCAGAACACGCCGGATCGGCCCCAGCAGCGGCTCGGTCAGGCGCTTCAGCGCGTAGCCGATCTGACGCACGTAGGGGTTCGAGGCATTGATGATGTTGAAGGCGACGAGCCAGCTCATGATGACCATGGCGAGGATCACATAGAAATAGAGGTCGATCACCGTCAGGATCAGCCACAGGAAGGGATTCATCATCATTGGTCTGGCCTTGCATTGGAAGCGATCGCCCCATGTAGGGCGGGACGATCACGCAAGCAAGCTTGACGGTTCGGCCCCGCCTGACTAAAAGCGCCCCATCCTCGTGGAAGGGGCGGTAGCTCAGTTGGGAGAGCGCGGCGTTCGCAATGCCGAGGTCAGGGGTTCGATCCCCCTTCGCTCCACCAGGATTTTCCCATGGCGCCGCCGCCGCCCGGCCCCGGACCTAACGCCCGTAGAGATAGCTCGGCAGCCACATGCCGATCGCCGGGAACATGTAAAGCAGCACCATGGCGAGAAGGACGATGAAGATGAACGGCATGACGCCCGAGAAGATGTCGTTGATCGACACATGCTTGGGTGCCACGCCCTTCAGATAGAAGGGTGCCATGGCCACGGGGGGCGACAGGAACGATGTCTGGATATTGAGGGCGATCAGGATGCCGAAGAACAGGGGATCGATGCCGAAATGATCGAGCAGCGGCAGGAAGATCGGCACGAAGATCACGATGATCTCGGTCCATTCCAGCGGCCAGCCGAGAATGAAGATAATGATCTGGGTGACCAGCAGGAACATCAAGGGCGACAGGTCGAGGCCGACCACGAAATCCTTGATGACCGCGTCGCCCCCTAAGATGGCGAAGACCGCCGAAAAGGTGAATGAGCCGACGAACAGCCAGCCGACCATCGCCGAGGTGCGGGCCGTCAAATAAACCGATTCCTTCAGCTTGGTAAAAGTAAGCGAGCGGTAGGCGGCGGCCAGAATCAGCGCGCCGAGAGCGCCGATGGCAGCAGCTTCGGACGGCGTTGCAAGACCGAACATGATGGCGCCCAGCACCGACAGGATCAGCAGCGCCAGCGGCACGAAGGCGGTGACAAGTTCGTAGGCGATGGTGGCGAAAGGCACGTTGCGCTCTTCCGGCGGCAGGGGTGGTGCCAGCGCCGGGTTGATCATGGCGCGGATGATGACATAAATCATGTACATGCCGGCCAGCATGAGACCTGGAAAGAATGCTCCGGCATAAAGCTGCACCGGCGAAACGCCAGCCGTGGCGCCGTAGAGAATCAGCATGATACTCGGTGGAATGAGGATGCCGAGGCAGCCGCCAGCGCACACGACACCGGCCGATAGCTTCACGTCATAGCCTTGTTTGAGCATGGCCGGAAAAGCCAACAGGCCCATCAGCGTCACCACCGCGCCGACGATGCCGGTTGCGGTGGCGAACAGCGCGCAGGTGGCCAGCGTCGCAATCGCCAGCGAACCCGGCAATCCCCCCGCCGCCAGTTGGATCGAGCGGAACAGCCGGTCGAGGATGTTGGCACGCTCGACGATGTAACCCATGAACACGAACAGCGGCACGGAGATCAGAATGTCGTTGGTCATCACCGACCAGGTGCGCTGGACGAGCAGCGACATGACCGGTTCCATGTTGCCGTCGAAAGCCAGAAAAGCGAAGCCGACGCCCATCGCCATGAGCGTGAAGGCGATGGGAAAGCCGAGCATGATCAGCCCGACGAACAGGATGAGCATGAACACGCCCAGTTGCGGGTCGGTCATGGCTTGGCTCCTTCGCCGGCGTGCTGTTCGAGGATGACTTTTTCCAGTTCTTCGACGTCATGCAGCCGCGTCGGCCAGGCGCCGGTGCGCAGGCAAACCAGGCAGCGCACCACCTCGACGATGCCCTGCAGCAGCAGCAGCACGCCGGTTGCCGGAATGATCGTCTTGTAATGATAGATCGGCGGTCCGTCGGGACTATAGGCCGAATGCTCGTGGGAAAACCACGACTGGGCGGCGAAACCATAGCCCGAATAAATGAAGGCGATGATGCCGGGGACGAAGAACAGGAAATACAGCACCAGATCCATCCACGCCTGGGTCTTGGGCGCCCAGGCTCGGTAGAGGAAATCGCCGCGCACATGGGCGTTGCGCGAGAGGGCATAGGCGCCGGCCATGATGAACAGCGTGCCGTAGAGAATATAGCTGGCATCGAAAGCCCAATCGGTGGGGGCACCCAGCGCATAGCGCGAGAACACTTCGAAACTCACTGCAAAGGTCAAAAGCAGTATGCTCCAGGCGAAAAAATGGCCGACATAGGTGCTGACCCGGTCGACCGGAATGAGCAGGCGCTGAAGCCTGATGCCCCAGGGTTCGCCCTCCTGCCGGGGCTGCAGATTGACCGCGAAACTGGCGGCCACCGCAACGACACCGGCCCAGAACAGCAAAGGCGAATAGGCCAAAGTGCCTTTTTCCGCGTGCGCCGCGGAGAGCAGATCGCAATTGCCCCACAGCGCCACCAGGCAGTGAAAACTGTTGGCCGGCCTCAGACCCTTGGCGGCGACCATCTGGCCGACCAGGCCATAGGCGGACAGCGACCAGAAGATCGCCCCGATGACCAGCGCCACGCCCGCCGCGAACAGGAAGAAGGGCAGCCCGTCCCGCTTCATGATGCGTTAACTTTCCTGGCCGTCCCCACTGCCATCCCCCGAAATACCAAAACACTTATCGCCCTTCCCCCCTTGCGGGGGAAGGTGGATCGCGCCTCTTGGCGCGAGACGGAAGAGGGGGCGGTACAGCGAGTCAAATTGTCGATTGACGCTCGCGGAGGCGCCCCCTCTTCCGGCGCGTTCAGCGCCACCTTCCCCCGCGAGGGGGGAAGGGGAATGACCTGCATTACATCTTGAAGAAGTGGTCGTAGGCCATCTTCTGATCCACTTCCATGTCGAACTGGGTGCCGACGACGCGCTTGGCCCAGGCCTTCTGGCTTTCCACAACCTTGGCGAAGAAGGGCTCGGCGGATTGGGCCTCGATCACCTTGTCCCAGGCGGCAAGCTGGGCCTGCAGCACCGAGTCCGGCGTGCGATGGACATTGACGCCCGCTGTCCGGAGTGCCGCGAGATCGGTCGAATAGCGGTCCATGGCTTTCCAGCTCATGTCGGTCGAGGACGACTCAACCGCATAGCGGATGATCGCCTGCAGATCGGGCGCCAGGCTGTCGAACTTGGTCTTGTTGAGGATGATCTCGAAGCACTCGGCTGCCTGATGGTAGCTCTGCAGCATGTAGTCCTTCGACACGTCGGGGAAGCCCAGCAGCTTGTCGGATGACGGATTGTTGAACTCGGCCGCGTCGAGCAGCCCGCGGTCCATGGCCGGAACAATCTCGCCGCCGCCCATGATGGTGACGGCTGCTCCCATCTGCTTGAACAGATCGGCCGACAGCCCCACCGTGCGGTATTTGAGGCCGGTGAGTTGGGCGGCGTCGGTGATTTCCTGCTTGAACCAGCCGAGCGGCTGGGTGGGCATCGGCCCGGTGAGGAAGCCCACCAGATTGAGGCCGAGCACCTGCTGCACCAGCTCGTCATAGAGCGCCTGGCCGCCGCCGTATTTCATCCAGCCGATCATCTGGTTGGCGCGCCAGCCCCAGGCGGGGGGCGTGCCGAACAGCGAGGCGGCCTTGTGCTTGCCATACCAGTAAGCCGTGACACCATGGCCGCCGTCAAGCGTGCCGGCGATCACCGCGTCCTGCACTTCAAGCGCCTTGGCGACGGCGCCGGCCGCCAGCAGATCGAACTTGAGCCGCCCGCCGCCCATGTCGTTGACGCGGGTGACGAAGTCGGAAGCAAACTCGTGGAAGATGTCCTTGGCGGGCCAGGTGCTCTGGAACTTGAACACCACGGCTTCCTGGGCCCGCGCCACATTGGGCATGGCGAGCGCAGCGGCCCCGGCGGCGGCCGTCGCACCCGTCTTCAGGAACGCGCGGCGCGATTTGGCCGCATCTTTTTGGATCTTGGTCATTGTCTGGTCCTCCCTGTTCTTGGCATGTTTCGAAACGCCATTGCTGTCAGTGTGGCCCGGAATCCATCCGCGCACAACTGAAACCCAAGGCTATTTCACTGCGGCACTTCAACGGTAATCTTGATCGAGCCGTAGTAGGCCGCGACGTTGGCGATGTCCTCATCGCTCAGGCCCTTGACCACAACGGTCATCTGTTCGTTTTTGCGCTCGCCGGCCTTGAAGGCCGTGAGTGTCCTGACGAGGTAGGTCTCTTTCTGTCCAGCGATGTTCGGCGCATCGGGGAACTTGGCGATGCCATCCTTGCCATGGCACACTTGGCATTTCAGCATGACCTTCTTGCCGGCCACCCGATCGCCCGCCGCCTCGGCCGTTGCAACACTGGCCGCGAGGACGATCAAAGTTACAATCAATGCACGCAAGCCGATCTCCTTCCGGTGTGAGCAAAGGTCGAATGACAGGCGGCGTTTGCGATCCGCCGCCTGCCCGACTTAACTCAGTTACCGTAGGAAATCCGCCAGACGGCGCCGGCCAGATCGTCGGACACCAGCAGCGAACCGTCGTTCAGCACCTGAACGTCGACCGGACGGCCGATATATTCGCCATCCGCCGTCAACCAGCCTTCGGCGAAAACCTCGGTCTTGTCGGCCGAGCCGTCCGCCTTGAGCGATGTAAACAGCACGCGCGCTCCCACCGGGTTCACGCGGTTCCACGAGCCATGCTGGGCTGAGAAAATTCCGCCCTTGTACTTATCGGGGAACTGCTTGCCGGTGTAGAACGACAGGCCGAGGTCGGCCGCATGGGCGTCCTGCTCGACCGCCGGGAAGATCACGCCATCGGGGATGGTGGCGTCCTTGTACTCGTTGGTGCGGGTCTTGCCGCCGCCGTACCAGGGGAAGCCGAAATTCTGGTCCGGCCCGGTGACGTGGTTCATTTCGCCCGCCGGAATGAGATCGCCCATGCCGTCGACCTGATTGTCGTTCACCCAGATGGTCTTGTCCTTCGGATTGAAATCGATACCGAGCGGGTTGCGCATGCCGCGCGAATAGATCACCCGATCCTTGCCGTCCTGCTTCATGCTGATGATGCCGCCGATGCCCAACCTCTGAAATTCGGGGAGCAATTCGGGGGCCGGCACGTTGAAGGGCTGGCCGATGGTGATATAGAGGCGGCCGTCGGGTCCGACGCGGCAAGTGCGCGCCGTATGATTGTAGCTCTCGTCGGATGCCGGAATGAGTTCGCCCTGCTTGACGATGGCGAAAGCCGCGACATCCGGGCCCTCATAGAAGAACTCGGCCGCCGGGAACCACAGCACGCGGTTCTGTTCGGCGAGATAGAGGTGGCCATCCCTGGAGAAGCACACCCCGTTCGGCACCGCCATCTTGATCGAGGGCGCGAACACCTTCACATCGTCGGCGACGCGGTCCTTGTTGCGGTCGGTCATCGAATAGACCAGTTCCTTGCGGGTGCCGACGAAGGTGACGACGCCCTGCGGTCCCACCGCCATGTGGCGGGCATCGGGAACGGCGGCGTACAAGCTGACCTTGAATCCGTCTGGAACTTTTATTTTCGCGGCAATGGCCTTCAGCGCATCGACGTTCGGTCCTTCCTGCGGAATCGGCACCATCATCGGCGTGCCGGTGGTCTTGAAACCGCCGAGCTTCTCGAGATTGGCGTCCTGTGCTAGCGCCGCGGTCGCCAGGACCGCGGTGGCGCAGGATAACAGGAACGCAAGTTTCTTGAACATTGCGGACCTCCCATATGGTTGCAATTCACGCTTCGTTCCTGACAAGGCCAGCAATTTTTGGGTCCGGCAACATGTCATGGCGCTGAGGATTCCGGCTCTTGTGGCAGCAGGCCGCTTCCTCGATGTTGACCTTTGCATTTAATCGGAAGCTTGACAATCGCCCCGCCTGACCAAGAGCCTCGCCTACATCGTGGAAGGGGCGGCAGTTCAGTTGGGAGAGCCCGGCATTCGCAATGCCGAGATCAGGGGTTCGATCCCCCTTCGCTCCACCAGGATATGATTTTTTGCCTTGCTTTCGCCGCAGGCCAGCCTCACTGGGTTTCAATGATTTGGATGTCGACCCCCTTGCGCTTCAACGCCGCCTCGATCTCGGGCGGCAGGCTTTGTCCTTTTGGTATAAAGAGTTTCTTCAGCGCCGTGAGGTCGAGCAAGAGCGAGAAATCCGCCACACCGGCGACATCGAGCCACAGCTCTTCGAGCCGCCTCAGCGCGTGCAGTGGCTCAACCGTCGTCAGTTGATTGCTCATAAGCAAAAGTGTTTGCAGTGCCGTCAGATCCTTGAGCGGCTCAACCGTCGTCAGTCTATTCCCTCCAAGGGTAAGAGTTTGTAGTGACGTCAGACCCGCGAGCGGCTCAACCGTCGTCAGTTGATTTCCCCCTAGGTAAAGTGTCAGCAGCGCAGTTAGACCCTTGAGCGACTCAACTGTTGTCAATTGATTTTGCGAAAGGGCAAGTGCTTGCAGCCCCGTCAGACCCCTGAGCGACTCAACCGACTTCAGTTGATTGAATGCAAGGTCAAGTGTTTGCAGCGCCGTCAGACCCTGGAGCGGCTCAATCGTCGTCAGTTGATTGCTTCGGAGGTAAAGTGTTTGCAGCGCTGTCAGACCCTTGAGCGGCTCAACCGTCGTCAGTTGATTGTCCGAAAGGAACAGTGATTGCAGCGCCGTCAGACCCTTGAGCGGCTCAACCGCCGTCAATTGATTGCTTGACAGGTTAAGTGATTGCAGCGCTATCAGACCCTTGAGCGGCTCAACCGTCGTTAGTTGATTGCCCTGCAGTCTAAGATCCTGCAGCGCCGTCAGGCCCTTGAGCGGCGTGACGTCCGTAAGTTGGAGGGAGGCGAGACTAAGATACCGGACCCGTGTGAGCCGGTCTAGGCGTTCAGGATCATGAAGCGCACATGGACCACCCGATTCACATATTTTCAACTCACCGACCGTCGCCGGATCGATACCGGCCTGGAACACCCGAGCGAGGAATACGGTGAATTCGGCGTTATTGTCCGAGTTCACCACCACGCTGATCAATCCATCCGGCAGTGTAGTGAGCTCGTATCCTTCAGGCGCCAAGACCGCCGCAATTTGCTCGAACCGGTAGGCCTCATACTGCTGCCATCCCAAATATCCCGCTGGGATCAGCAGCAATCCCACCGCCACCGCCGCCACGCGCAACAATTGGCGGTAGCCGCCCGCGGCCTTTTCCCGTGCTTGCAGCTCCCGGACATAGGGAGCTGCGATCTTCTCCGACTCCTGCGGCATGACCTGCCCCAGCCAGTCCCGGTCGAATAGCCTTGCATAGATCGGATTGCGCAGGATGAGCTTGCCGTGGCCGTCGCGCTTGACCAGGCCCGCCAGTTCAAGCTCGAGATGGGTGGGTGTCGTCTGGGCGGCGATGCTTTCACCGCTAAGGATCCGGCCATAGAGGCTCAGGCTCTCCAGCCCCTGGCTGAGGCGCGTCTCGACAAAGCGCAGCACCTGTTCGAAATGCACCTGGCCGCGCATCGCATCGAGTGCCGAGAAATTGGCCTCGACATAGCGATCCACCGCCTCCGGCAATGCCGCCCCGGCCCGGCCAAGTTCGTCCACCATCCTGGCCACCAGAAACGGCTGCCCGCCGCTCCAATGGAGAATGCGGTCCAGCACGGCGCGATTGCCGCCGAGGTTGGCGAGAAACACCGAGAGATCGTCGCGCCCCCCATCGAAATCGCGCAGGAACAAGGTGCGGCCGACATTATAGGGCGTGGAGCGGCGGTCCTTCACCAGCTCATTGGGCATGGCGACGCCGATGAGGCAGACAGCGAGGCGTTGCAGATCGGGATCGCGGGCCCGCTCGTTATAGAGATAACGGAAGGCCAGGAAGAGATCGTCCGTAAACGGATATTTGAGCGTGGTATCGATCTCGTCGAGGAAGATGACGATGCGCCGGGCCGGGAGCGCCAGCACCGCTTCCACAAGGAAGCGGCGGAAGGCGACCCCCGGGGCCTCCTCCTGGACCGTGTTCCACCAGAGCGAAGCATCGGGGCCAAGTTCGAATTCGCGCGCCAGCTCATCGGCAAGCGCGCGAAAATAAGCCATCGCATCGGGCTGGGTGCCGAGGCCCTGGAGATCGACATAGGCGGCGCGCAAGTCCCGGGCTTGCAGTTCCTTCTGGGCGCGGATGATGAGGCTCGATTTACCCATCTGCCGCGGCGCCACGACATTCACATATTCCCCGGCCGCGAGGTCAGCAGCTCCTGGTCCTCGCTGCGGCCGGCATAGGCGACATCGGGCCGCAGCGTGCCGCCGACCTGGATTTCGGGCCGATCCATTTAGTGCAGCAGCATGCGTTTGAAATAGCGTTCGTAGAGCCGATTGGCCGGAACCCTCTTGCCATTTTCCGTCTTGACAAGACCGAGTGCCGCCAGCCGGTAACCCACCACCGGCGTGGGCTGCAGGCCATCACGGATGAGCTTGCGCAGCGCTTCCAGATTCTCCGGTTGGCGGTGCAGCAGTGCGAGCTTCGCTTTCAAGTGCTCGCTGAACGGTCCGTCGTCGTCACTCGCCATGGCCTCAAGCTGGGCGAGTGTGTAGCCGCCACCGCCACGCCCGAAGAGCCGCCAGAGACTGGCCCGCACCAGATAGGGATGGCCGCCGGTGAGCGACTGCAGCAGATCGATTTCCGGCGCTGCAAAGCCCCCCGTGAACATCTTCGCCAGGGTTTCGATGGCCGGCCGGTCGAAGACCTGCAGCCTCTCCGGCTCGCTGCCTTCCACATTGAACGGCGACTGTGTCGCATCGGTGATGAAGGCGGCAGGCTCGGTTGCCACCGCAAGGATGAGATCGAGCCGGTTCCATCCCCTGTCACCGTGCGTCGCGGCCCGGTTCTTCCAATCGCGCAGCATGGCGAAGATATTATCCTGCGGCGGCTTGCCCGCCAGTTGGTCGATATCGTCGAGAGCGAGCGCCAACGGTTCCGGGCAGCGTATGAATACCGTGGTCTCCATGAAGACCCGCATGGCGCTGATCGTGGTAGGGGGAGCTAGGCCCGCCCCGTTGATCTTGTAGGTATCGAGCAATTCGCGCTGCAACGCCGCAAGCGTTGCAGGCAACGAGGTCAACTCTTCTTTTTCGAATGCGAAGAAATCGATGTAGCCCTTGCGCTTGCCCTTGGCCTCGCTGGCCGCCAGATAACGCAACACCAGGCTGGTCTTGCCCATCTGGCGCGGCGCCTTGATGATGGTCAGTCCGGCGCTGTTTTCAATCCGGGCCATGACGCGCGCGTCGCTGTCGCGCCGCAGGTAGCAGGGATCGTCGAGCTGCAGGTCCGGCTGTTGCAGCACGCGCGGATCGGCGGAGCTGACGGGCCGGTCGGTGAGGACAATGGGTTTGGCCTGGTCTGCTATCGCCACCGCCCGTTCAGGCAGATCGCCGCCGGCGAGCGCATTCAACAGAGCCGCCACCGTGGCCTCGTCGTCGGCCTCGCTCTGCCATATCAGGTATTGGATGCGGTCGAGATGGGAGGCCAGGCGGTAATCAAGCTGGCCGGTATAGACGACGCGCACCGGCAGCAGGGTCTTGCCGAGACTCTTGGCGGTGAGAACTTCCTGCTGCACCATCTCGCTCTTGGCGGCATCCTCCGAGAGCAGCAGCACCATGGTCGCGCACCAGGCAATGCGGTCATCGATCTCGGCAACCCAATCGGTGCCAACCGTAATGCGCCGGTCGATGAAGACATCATGTCCGGCGGCTGTGAACCTGTCGTAAAGCAGTTCGGCCAGGCGCTGGTCCTGTGCCACATGCCGATAGGAGATGAACACCCGCTGTGCCGCCATCGCCTCACCCAATTCCCCATTTGGCCGCCGTAACGGTAATCCAGTTCGGATAGGATGCAAGGCCTATACATTGCCACCGAGACAGTATCCCTGAATGAGTTCCCCCTTCGCTCCACCAATCCGCCGCAATTCCAGTCCTTGAATTGAATGGCTTGAGCGCTATTGTCGGTTGAGCTTGGCTCGGTGCGAAAGTGTGATGGTCAAGGCGTTCAGCTACTTCCTCCTGCTCCTGTTGGTTTTGGCGGCGCCGCTTCCGGCGCTGTCTGAGGACGTGCCGCCGCAACAGCCGGTGCTGCGCCACGAGGCCTCCATGCATACGGCGGCGATCCAGGCGGTCAGCGTCAGCACCGATGGGCGCTTCGCGGTGACCGGTTCGGATGACAAGACGGCCAGGCTGTGGTCGCTGGCCGACGGCGGCCTGATCAAGGTGTTCCGTCTGCCGGTTTCGGCCAATTGGGGCGGGCGCATCTTCGCCACCACCCTGTCGCCCGATGGCCAGATGGTGGCGGTGGGCGGCTGGGATGCCCATTTCGCCCTCACCGGCCAGGGTCACTACGTCTATGTCTTCGATGTGGCCAGCGCCAAGCTTATCCGGAGGCTGGGCCCGCTCCCCACCGCCATCAGCAGGCTCGCCTTCTCGCGCGACAGCACGAAGCTCGCCGCCGGTCTCTGGGGAACGGGTGGCCTTGCCGTGTGGCAGGCACCGTTCACGGCACCGCCCTTCCGCGACGAGTTCTATACCAACCTGACGGGCGGATTGGACTTCGGGCCGGACGGTGCGCTGGCCGTGGCCTCCTGGGACGGCGATCTCCGCCTCTACGACAGCAATCTGAAGCTCCTGGCCAGGAAAGCGGCACCGACCAAGGACTGGCCCGCATCGGTCGCCTTTTCGCCCGATGGCAGCTTTCTCGCCGTTTCCTACCTCTACGCCAAGGCCGTCGACTATGTTTCGCCCAAGACGCTCGATTTTTCCGTCAAGGCCTCCGCGGCCTCTGCCAATTTCGGCATCGCCAACATCGCCTGGAGCCGCGATGGCGCAACCCTCTATGCGGCCGGCCGATATTACTCCAAGCAGAGCGCTGGTGCCGCCACACGCATCTTCTCAGTGATCGCCTGGACCACCACGGCGACGGCGCTTTTCGATCCGCCCGAAGGACCCCACGACACCATCGTCGGCATGGCGTCCCTGCCCCAGGGCGGCTTGATCTTCGGCTCGCTGGAGCCGCGCTGGGGCATCTACGATCCCACCGGAAAACCGCTCATCATCAAGGCGCCGGTCACCGCCGAAATGCGTGAAAAGCAGGGCGGCAATTTCTGGGCCTCGCCGGATGGTTCCGCCGTCTGGTTCGGTATCGGCCCCGGTCTTGGCCAGCCGCATCTCTTCGATGTCACCCGCCTGTCCTTCACCTCCCAGCCGGACCGGCCCCAAGGCTTCGTGTCCGCCATCATCAACACCCTGCCCATCGAAAACTGGTATGAATTCTTTTCCCCGCTCCTCAACAAGACCATGCTGAAACCGCTCGAGGGGCAGATTTCGCGCAGCCTGTCGGTCGCCCCCGACAACCAGAGCTTCGTGATCGGCACCGACACCACCATCAGCCGCTTCACGGCCACCGGGCAATTGCTCTGGCAGATCTGGCCGGAGGGGCCAACCTACGGCGTCAACCTCACCGCCCAGGGCAATATCATCGTGGCCGCCGTCGGCGACGGCACCATCCGCTGGTACCGGGCTTCGGACGGCGCCGAACTCCTGGCCTTCTTCACCCATGCGCCGGACCGCAAATGGATCGCCTGGACCCCCAAGGGCTATTTTGCCGCTTCCCCCGGCGGCGAGGATCTGAACGGCTGGCTGGTCAATGGCCCGGATTGGGACAGCACGCCCGATTTCTTCCCCCTGTCGCGCTTCCGCGACCAATATTACCGGCCGGACATCGTGCAGCTCGTCCTCAAGACCATGGATGAGCCACAGGCCATCACCGAAGCCAACCGCATTGTCGCCGCCGCCACGCGAGACGGAAAACCGCCGGAAGTCACGGGCACGGGGGATATCAAGGATATCCTGCCGGCCGTGGCCGAGTTCGCCGAGGACACCATCGAACTCGAAACCGGCAGCACCGACATCACCGTCCGCTACCGCCTGCGCTCGCCATCGGGCCGCCCCATCACAAGGGTCGAAGTGCAGATCGACGGGCGGCCCGTCACGGCGCGCGCCGCCGTTGCCATCGATGCGGCAACGGGAACCGAGACCCTGTCGCTCAGCGTTCCGCCACGCGATTCCGAAATCGCCATCGTGCCCTATGTCGGCGACCAGCCGGGCCTGAGAGCCGTCCTGCCGGTGCGCTGGAAAGGCCAGGCCGTGCTCGCCAAGAAGCCGCGGCTCTTCGCTCTCCTGGTGGGCATCAGCGCCTATGAGAACACCCGGCTGACGCTCAACTACGCCGCCAAGGATGCCGAAGACCTCGCCGCCGTTCTCACCGCCCAGCAGGGCACCTTCTATGACAGTGTCGACGTCAAGGTGCTGCTCGACAGCGATGCCACGGAAGATGCAATCGAGGTGGAACTGGCCAGGCTGCGCAAGAAGGCGGCACCTGAGGACAACGTCATCGTCTTCATGGCCGGCCACGGTTTCACCGATGCCGCCCAGGATTTCTATTTTCTGCCGACCACGGTCGACATGGCACCCGACATGCTGTCGGCCACCGCCATTGATGGCGACATCATCCGCAAGAACCTGTCGCGCATTCCGGGCAAGGTCATCCTGTTCATGGATGCCTGCCATGCGGGTGCCGGCATCGAGGGCAATACCAGCATGGTCGATATGTCGGGCGTGGCCAGTGGCTTAAGCGATGGCGCCGGCGTCGTCATGTTCGCCTCCTCGGCTGGCCGCGAGGTCTCCTACGAGAGTGCCGAATGGGGCAACGGTGCCTTCACCTCGGCCCTGCTGCAAATTTTAGCCGATCCCAAGGCCTATGGCGATGACGGCAAGCTCTCGATCTCGGAACTCGACGAGGAACTGACCACCAGGGTCGAGCGCCTGACCGGCGGCAAGCAGACGCCGGTGATGACCAAGCCCGGCGCCATCAAGCGTTTCTTCCTGGCAGCACTTTGAGCGTCCATCCATCCCGTCCTCCTGGAGACCTTTGATATGACCACGCATAAATTCGTGCCCACGGTGTTTCACAACACCATCGGCAGCCATGGCCCGGTCCTCGCCATCGCCGATGGCGATACCGTGGTGGCCGAGACCGTCGATGCCCATGGTTTCGACCGTCATGGCGAAAAGCCTGGCGAACGGCCAAATCCGATGACCGGTCCGTTCTTCGTCACCGGCGCCGAACCGGGCGACACGTTGCAGGTCAGCATCGGCAAGATCGCCATGACCAGGGCCACCGGCTGGACCTTCCAGACCTTGAGCCCCAATGTCGTGGACCCCGAGGCCGTGCATCGCTTTCCACCGCGCCAGAAGACATCCTGGATCATCGACGCCGCGGCGGGCCGGGCCAGGCTGGCCGAACCGCCCAGAACCTTGGCGAACTGGTCCGTCGCGGTTGAGCCGATGATCGGCTGTTTCGGCGTGGCGCCCGCCATGGGTCAGGCGATCTCGACCGCCACCAGCGGCCCCTATGGCGGCAATATGGATTATCGTGGGTTTCGGGCCGGCGTGGACGTGATGTTCCCAGTTTCGGCGCCGGGCGCCTTGTTCTTCCTCGGCGACGTCCACGCCGCGCAGGCCGATGGCGAGATCGTCGGCACCGGCATCGAGACGGCGGCCGAAGTGACCTTCTCGGTGAAGGTTCTGAAGGGCGTGAAGATCGGCTGGCCGCGCGGCATCAACGCCACGGAATTCTTCACCATCGGCAATGCCCGCCCCCTCGACCAGGCCCTGCAGCACGCCACCACCGAAATGCTCGACTGGCTGATGGCGGACTACGGCCTCGATGAAGTGGAAGCCAGCCACATCATGGGCCAGGCGGCGCGCTACGACATCGCCAATGTCTTCAACCCCGCCTATTCGGTCGCCTGCCGCATCGCCAAGAGCGCGCTCAACGGGCTGACGGGATAAGCCGCCTCAGATTGTCCAGCGTATCCGCCTCCGCCGCCGGCTTGTCCCAGCGGATGCGCGACACCCGGGGAAAGCGCATGGCGATGCCGGACTTGTGGCGGGGCGAGGCCTGCACCGCATCGAAGGCAATTTCCAGCACCAGCTTCGGCTCCACCGAACGCACCGGGCCGAAACGCTCGATCGTATGCCGGCGCACGAAGCGGTCGAGTTCGGCGAGTTCGGCATCGGTGAACCCTGAATAAGCCTTGCCGACCGGCACCAGAACCGCGGCCCCATCTTTTTCCGTCCACGCTCCGAACGTATAGTCCGAATAGAAGGACGAGCGCTTGCCCGCCCCGCGCTGGGCATAGAGCAGCACGCAATCGGCGGTCAGCGCGGCGCGCTTCCACTTGTACCAGTGGCCCTTGGGCCTTCCCGCCAGATAGGGGCTGGCGCGGCGCTTCAGCATCAAGCCTTCGATGGCCTCGCCGCGCGTGCCCTCCCACAACAGCCGCAGCTCATCCTTGCTGGCGACGCTCAGCACTTCCGACAGATCGCTCGCCGGGGGACGGTTTGCCCCATGCCAGGCCTCAAGGCGTTGCCGCCTTGCGCCAAATGGCAAGCCGCGCAGATCTTCACCATCGAGTTCCAGCGCATCGTAGAAGCGCACATGGGCGGGATACTTGGTCATCATGGCGCGCGTGACGCTTCTGCGGTTGAGGCGCTGCTGCAGATCGCCAAAGGGAGCCACGATACCATCGCGCACAACCAGCAATTCGCCGTCGAGCACCGCGTTGAAGTGGAATTGCCCGGCCCATTCCGGGAAGCCCAAACCGATATCATCGCCGCCGCGCGAGAACAGCCTGGTGACGCCACCCTTGCCCGCCACCTGCACGCGAATGCCATCCCATTTCCACTCGACGGCGAAGTCATCGAGATGAAGCGCGTCCCATTCGGCCTCCTCCAGCGGATTGGCCAGCATCAGCGGGCGGAATACGGGTGCTGCCGAAGCTGCCGGCCGCTGGCTGCGTCCTTCCAGCCAGTCGAACAGCGCCAAGTAAGGCGGCGCCAGCCCGTGCCAGAGTTCCTCGATCTCGTCGATGTTCTGCCCGAAGGCATCGGCCACCGCCTGCTTGGCGAGCCTGGCCGAGACGCCGACGCGCGGCGCGCCGCTCAGGAATTTCAGCAAGGCCCAGCGTCCCGTCGCATCGAGCCGGTCGAGCCAGTGCGTCAACAGTCCGGCATGAGCGGCGCGCGGCGCATCTTTCAGTGTGCTGACGATTTCGGCGAGTGGTGGCGCTTGCGCCTGCTCCGCCGCCGTGGGCCAGATCAGCGCCACCGTCTCCGCCGTATCGCCCACGTCATGGCGTGACAGGCGGAAGAGTTCGGGATCAAACCGCGTGGCTCCAAGCTCGGTCAAAACCCGCCGCAGCGGGAAACGGATCGGCAGCCCGCCGCTCAAGGCGGCCAGCGCATAGCCCCGGCCGGGGTCAGGCACGGAACGGAAATAATTGCGCATCAGCGTCAGCTTGCCGGTCCGCGATGGCGTATAGGTAAGCCTGTCCAGCAGCGCGGCGAAGGCTTTCATTCCGCCTCGTCCTCGCGGCCCACCAGGGCAAGCGCCCGGGCCTTGATGCCCATTTTGGTCAGCTCATGCACCAGCGCTTCTTCACGGCCATGGGTCACCCAGACTTCATGTGCGCCCGTCTCACCGATTGTTTGCAGCAGTTCCGGCCAGTCGGCGTGATCCGAGATGATCAGCGGCAGTTCGACGCCGCGCTGTCTGGCCCGCCCGCGGATGCGCATCCATCCGGACGCAAAGCCGGCCAACGGATCGGCGAAGCGCCTGGCCCAGCGGTCGCCAAGTGCTGAGGGCGGCGACAGCACGATTTCGCCCGCCAAATTTTCCCCGGTCTCGCCAACCGATGGCACCTCGCCCAACGCCACGCCGCGCTGCACGTAATAGTCGGTCATCGCCCGCAGCGCACCGTGCAGATAGACTGGCCGCCCGTATCCCTCCCGCCGCAGCAGCGCGATCAGCCGCTGCGCCTTGCCCAGGCCATAGACGCCGATCTGATGGGTGCGCTCGGGAAAGTCCTTCAGCGAGGCCAGCAGCTTGGCGATTTCGGAGTGATCCGGTTCATGGCGGTAGACCGGCAGCCCAAAGGTCGCCTCGGTGATGAAGAGATCGCACGGCACCAGGTCGAAGCCATCGCAGGTGGGATCGGCGTGGCGCTTGTAGTCGCCGGAGATGACGGCGCGCTGCCCGCGATAGTCGATCACAATCTGCGCCGATCCGAGGATGTGGCCGGCCGGCACCAGCCGCACCGTCACATCGCGCTGCTTCAGCGCCGTGCCATGGGCCAGCGCCTGAAATTGCCCCGCGGCACCCTCGCCCAGCCTGAGCTTCATGATGGCAATGGTGTCGGGAGTGGCCAGCACCGCGCCATGACCGGGTCGCGCATGGTCCGAATGGCCATGGCTGACGATGGCGCGATCCACCGGCCCATGCGGATCGACATAGAAATCGCCAGGCGCGCAATAGAGGCCGGCGGCCTCGGGACGCAGCCAGGTTGCGAAGGGGGCGGCATGGGACATCGCCCCCAATGTCATGCGCGAGGCTGAAAACCGCAAGTCCCACAAAAACGACGAGGGGTCCGTTTTAAGTGGACCCCCCGCGCAAATCTGGAGGCCCGGGTACGCAGTACATGATCCCGGACCGTTCCTCTGGCGCTTCCCCCGCTCCGGGTCCGCAGGCCATGGAGCGATCATGCCGCAACAGGGTTTCCAAAGAGTTTCGAACAGGAAAATAAGGATTAAGATGTGGTTGACACCCTGCCCCATCGGGGCACGTTAAGTCTTGTGGCGCATTGCCATTTCTTCTTCCCTCCCCAAGAGGGCGGGCTATCGCGTTTGCTCCCCTCTCACCCCCGCATGTGGGGGAGAGGGC
>JANPCA010000650.1:0-2239 GCA_031430715.1 Hyphomicrobiales bacterium
CAGCTCGGCGACAGTCAAATCCAACCGCGTCACCGCTATCGTCATGGCAAACCTCCAGAGCGAATCAACCACCCCAGAGAATCATCACAGCTCGACAATCCAATATCACGATTGAGTCAGTTCATCTGACGGTTGGTATCATTCCGTCATCAAGATCGAGGACTGCAATCGGAGCACATCCACAATCGGACGAGACCACCGTTAGGTCAAGCCACCCGCATTTTTCGCGCGCGGCCCGAACCCGGAAATCCGCGGTGCTTGCGCGGCACTCAAGCCGCGCAACATTGCGACCAGCACCAGCGCGGCACCAAGCCCGATCGCCAGCAGCCCGAACGCCGCATTCGTGCCGAATCCTCCCGCGATCCAGCCGAACCCCCAGGGGGCCAGAATGCGCGGCACGCCTGATAACAGCGACACGAAACCAAGTCCGCCGGCGCGGTTATCCGGTGCGAAAGACGCTGCCACGGCGAAGACACAAGGGATGAGCACCGCCGTGCCGAGGCCAACGGCGGCAAAGGCCAGCACGCTCAACCCGAAGCTTGTCGAAAATCCCAGCGCCGCGAAGCCCATGATGGCAATACTGAGCGAGCCCAGCATCAGCGGCAGGTCGCCAAAACGGGACCGCAAGGCGTCGCCCGGCAGGCGCAGCGCCATATTACACAGGCCGTAGAAGGCCGCACCAAGCCCGGCGATCGCCGCCAGTGACGGCGCCTGCTCATCGAGCAATTTCGCCGACCACAGCAATGCCGCCGTTTCCCCGGCGATGATGATGCCGGCCGCGATGCCGAGCAGGATCAGCGGCCGCTTGCCACCTCCTGCCGTGCCGCCTGCACGCCGCCCCACCGCCAGTTGCCGTGGGCTGATATGGCGGAACACCATTCCCCAGGCGATGGCAAAACACAAAGCACAGATCAGTCCCGTGGCCCAGGTGCCAATCAGTGTCGATACGAAACTTGACAGAATAGCCATCACCGCGACGCCCGCCGATACACAGGCATGGAAGGCCGTGAACACCGGCCGCCCGAGATCATGCTCGATTGCCGCCCCCTCGGTGTTCATGAAGATGTCGGTGATGCCGAAGATCAGACCCATGGGGATGATCGCCAGGAAGAACCACGGGGGCGATTGCGCCGTGAGATAGGCGAACAGCAGCACCGCGAAGACCGGCAGCGCCCAGAGCAGGGCGCGGTGGTTGCTGGTGAACCGCGCCATGACGCCGCCCAGCGACATGGCCGTCACCGTCGCCAGTGTCGAAACCGTCAGCCCGAGGCCGAACATTTCGGACCCGACCTGAGCGCCGCGCATCAGCGCCGGCATGGAACCCGCCAGCGCCCCCACCGCCACGCCGAAGGCACCGAAAACGATCATCATGGCGGCCCGGGGCGTGACGCTACTCGAAGAAGCATTCATGGCGGCGGAACCTAATGACATCCGATCCGCCATGCAATTCAGGCGGCGTCCGGAGCGCGCATGGCGCCGATGCGTTTCACGAATATGCGGGTCTTCGCGCCGAACAGCGGCTTCCAGCCCTTTCCGGCCCGCGCCAGCAGCGCCTTCCGGCGCGCCGTGATGGCCTTGCGCAGCGCGGCACTCATGGTCCGCCCTTGTGCGCCGGCCAAGTGTTCGATTTCGGTCAGATCGTTGAGATCGCCCAGCGCCTCGCGCAGATCTTCGAGCGCCGCCATGCGTTTCGTTTGCGGAGCCATCAGGCGCTGTTCCAGCAGATCGAGATGGTGCAGATGGTGGATGACATATTTGCGGGCCGCGTGCAGCGCGCCCGCCGTCCGGCGCTTCAGCCCATGGGTGAGCAGGCAGCGCGCCTTGCGATAGGTCTGGGCGAAGGCGGCGGCGGTCAATTGGCCATGGTCGCCAGGCAGCCGCCAGGAGGGGACCGCCGCGGCGGTGGCGGCCAGGGCCGCCCGCGCCGTAGCCAGTCCGCCGCCCGCTCCGGCCTGCTGGCGGAGGTCCGCTTCGGTGATGTGGCGCAACTCCCTGGCGGTGTCTGGCTTTATCTTCAGCTTGGCCGCCGCCATGGCCAAAGCCTCGGCCCGCCGCCGCTCCGCCAGCGCGTCCGCCGCGGTCTTGAGATGCCCATCGGCCGCGGCATGGGCGGTTTCGCCCACCGCCCCCCGGATCAGCCGCAGCAGGCTGCGCAACCGCTTGATCTTGCGCCTCGCGCCATGCACGCTGTCCTCCGGCGCGGCATCCGCCAGATCCTTCGCCAGGCCATCCAGCATGG
>JANPCA010000651.1:0-10635 GCA_031430715.1 Hyphomicrobiales bacterium
GGTGTCGAAGCGGGCGATGTCGTAGTGATTCGCTACGAAGGTCCACGCGGCGGTCCCGGCATGCAGGAGATGCTCTATCCGACCAGCTACCTGAAGTCGAAGGGCCTCGGCAAGGCCTGCGCGCTGGTCACCGACGGCCGCTTCTCGGGCGGCACCTCGGGCCTGTCGATCGGCCATGCCTCGCCGGAAGCCGCCGAAGGTGGCCTCATCGCGCTGGTGGAGGAGGGCGATGTGATCGAGATCAATATCCCCAAGCGCACCATCCATCTGGCCGTGACGGAATCCGAATTGGCCCGCCGCCGCGCCGCCATGCTGGCCCGCGGGGCCATGGCCTGGAAGCCCACCGAACAGCGCAAGCGCAAGGTGACGACGGCACTGCGCGCCTATGCGTCGATGGCCACCAGCGCCGCCAAGGGTGCTGTCCGCTTCGTGCCTGAATAAGCAAACTTGTCCTTCTCCATGCGTAGCATGGGGAAGGTGGCGCGCGGCGCCTTCGCCGCGTGACGGATGGGGTCTTCGCCCGGGGCACGGGCCCCACCCGGCGCTCCGCGCCACCCTCCCCGCTTCGCGAAGAGGGACAAAAAATGGAAACCACTCGATGTCCCTGCCCATGTCGCTGCTCGACGGCTATGCGAATTTCCGCGCCGGGCGTTATGTCTCGGAAGCCGAACGCTACCGGCGGCTCGGCGAGGGCGATCAGAAGCCCAGGATCATGATCGTCGCCTGCTGCGATTCGCGCGCCGCGCCTGAGACCATCTTCGATGCCGGCCCTGGCGAAATCTTCGTCGTTCGCAACGTCGCCAATCTGGTGCCGCCCTATACGCCCGACGGCGGCCACCATGCCACCAGTGCGGCGCTCGAATTCGCCGTGCTGGCGCTGGGCGTCAAGCACATCGTGGTGATGGGCCATGGCCGCTGCGGCGGCATCAGGGCCGCCGTGCATGACGCCATTCCGCTGACCCATACCGATTTCATCGGCAGCTGGATGCGCGCCATCAAGGATGTCGCGCGTATCGTGCCGCACGAGGAAGACACGCCCGAACATTTGCACGAGCGCTTGATCGAGCGCGCTTCCATCGAGCATTCGCTGGCCAATCTCCGCACCTTCCCGTGGATCCGCATGAAGGAGAACGCCAGGGGCCTGGCGCTGCATGGTGTGTGGTTCGATATTTCCATGGGCGAACTGCATGCCTATGACGAAAGCGCGGCCGCCTGGTCGGCGATCGGCGGAGAGGTGGCATGAGCTATGTGATCGGCGTCGACGGCGGCACCGAAAGCCTCCGCGCCTTCGTCTTCGACCTCGAAGGCCGGGTGGTGGCCTCCCACGCCACCGCCTACAAAACCGAGTTTCCAAACCCATCATGGGCTGAACAGAATCCACAAGACTGGTGGGCCGCCATGGGCCAGTCGGTCAAGGGGGCACTGGCGAAATCGGGCGTTGCGGCTTCAGATATCATCGCCATGAGCGTCGACACGACCTGCTGTTCCGTCGTGGCGCTCGACAAGGAGGGCCATCCCCTGCGCCCCTGCATGATCTGGATGGACGTGCGCTCGGCCAAGGAAGCCGATGAAGTCGCCGCGACGAAGAACCCCTATTTGCGGGTGAATGGTGGCGGGGCTGGCCCGGTCTCCGCCGAGTGGATGATCCCCAAGTCGCTGTGGATGAAGCGCCACCAGCCGGAAATCTTCGCACGCGCCGCCAGGGTCGGCGAATACCAGGACTATATCAACCTCAAGCTCACCGGCCAGTGGGTGGGTTCCCTTGGCAATGCCTGCATCCGCTGGCACTACCAGACCCAGCATGGCGGCGTGCCGCGTTCGCTGCTCGCCGCCGTGGGCTTGTCCGAACTCGAGGCGAAATGGCCGAACCCGATCCTCGCACCCGGAACGCCCATCGGGCCGCTGACGCGCGAGGCGGCGGAGCATTTGGGTCTCAAGTCCGGCACGCTAGTGGTGCAGGGCGGTTCCGATGCCTTCATCGGGGTCATCGGCTTAGGTGTCACGGAACCCGGCGAAATGGCGCTCATCACCGGCTCGTCCCATCTCCACATCGGCGTGGCGGAGCGTGCCGTCCATAAGGCCGGCGTCTGGGGCACCTACATGGACGCCGTCTATCCGGGAAAACCCATCATCGAGGGCGGCCAGACCTCGACCGGCTCGGTCATCGCCTGGTTCAAGCGCCACTTCGCCGAGCATACCAGTTTCGAGGCGCTAAACGAGGGTGCCAGGGCCATTCCGCCCGGAGCCGAGGGCTTGCTGGTGCTCGACCACTTCCAGGGCAACCGTACGCCCTATACCGACGCCCTGTCGCGCGGCGCCATCACAGGGCTGACCTTGAAGCACACCCCGGCCCATGTGTTCCGCGCCATCATCGAGGGCATCTGCCTCGGCACCAGACTTATCACCGAAAGTTTCGGCGAAGCTTTCACGCCGAAGCGCATCGTCCTGGCGGGCGGTGCCACCCATTCGCCCCTGTGGCTGCAAATTCACGCCGACACCATCGGTGCGCCGATCGAACTGACCGAAGTGGCCGATGCTCCGGCCTTGGGCTGCGCCATCCTCGCGGCCCATGGTGCGGGAAAGTTCAAGACCATCGAGGACGGCTGCGCGGCGATGGTGCGCTCAAAGGCGGTGATTGAGCCCAACCTCGCCAACACGCACTTCTATGAGAGCGAGATGCTGCCGAGATATGCCAAGCTCTATGGCGCGCTGAAGCAAGTGCGCTGACGGCCCCTCACCTGCCCGCTATGCGGGCGTCCTCTCCCGCAAGCGGGAGAGGGTAAACACGCCAACCTCTCCCGCTTGCGGGAGAGGACAGCCGCGGAACGCGGCTGGTGAGGGGCGGCCTCCCGGCCTACAGCGGCTTCAGTCCCGCCTCGATCTGCGCCCGCTTCCCTTCCAGGAACGGCGGCAGCGACAGCGTGGTGCCGAGCTTGTCCATGGCTTCGTCGGTGGCAAAGCCCGGACCATCGGTGGCCAGTTCGAAGAGCACGCCGTTGGGTTCGCGGAAATACAGGCTCTTGAACCAGAAGCGGTCGACCGGTCCCGAATTCGGCACCTTCATGGAACGCAGCCTATCGGCCCAGGCCTGATACTCCGCATACGGAATATTGAAAGCGACGTGATGCACGGAGCCCGCTCCTTGTTGGGCGGGAGGCAGCGACGGGTCGACCGTTACATGCAATTCTCCCACAGCACCCGCCGTGCCCATCTTGTAGACATGGGTGCCGTTGAAGCTCCCCGTTGGCACCATGTTCATCAGGTGGGTGAGCAGCGTGTCGGTCGGCTTCAGGTCGGGCACGCTCATGGTGATCGGCCCCAGGCCCCTGATCTGGTGCTCGGCCGGAACCGGGCTCGAGGTCCACACGTGGGCATCCCCGGCGTCATCGGCGACCAGCGCCAGGCGCTGGCCTTCCGGGTCCTCGAAAACCAGCGTCGGCCAGCCCGCCTGTTCGGAAACCGGTTCGTGCTTGACGGCGAGGGTGGCGAAACGTTCCGACCAATATTTGAGCGATTCCTCATCGGCGACGCGGAAGGCAGTGCGCGTCACCGCATGCGTGCCGCGCCGTTCAGCGCCCACCGGCCAGTCGAAGAAGGTGATGTCGGTGCCGGGCGAGCCGATGCCATCGGCATAGAACAGGTGATAGGCCGAGGTGTCATCCTGGTTCACCGTCTTCTTGACGAGGCGCAGGCCAAGCGTCTGTGTATAGAACTTGTGATTGCCGGGCGCGTCGGCGGTGACCGCGGTCAGGTGGTGGAAGCCCTTGAGCTGCATGTGGATGGTCCTGTTGAAAGCGCAGATATTGGCTAGCGATAGTGGTAAATCAACCCGTCGCTGCCCCTCACCTGCCGCTGGCGCGGCTGTCCTCTCCCGCAAGCGGGAGAGGAAGATCGCGAAGCGATCAGGTGAGGGAAAGCCTTCGCCTCAGCCCCCCTGAATCCGTGGCAGCAGATAGATCTCCGCACCCTCCGGCAGTTCCTGCTGCCAGCTGTCGCGGTAAATCTTGCCATTGATCGACACCGCCACGCCGCGCGCGATATGCGGCGCCATGCCGGGGTATTGCTCTTCCAGCTTGCGGAACAGTTCGCGGATGGTCTTGGCTTCGACATGAACGAGGGGCGCTCCGCCCGCTGCCGGACGGAGCGCCCCCCAAAGGTGTATCTCAGCCAAGCTCAGGCCTTGGCTGCCGCCTCGAGCGCCTTGAGGACGCGGGGCGGCGACATCGGCACATGGGTCATGCGCACGCCAAAGGCGTTCGACATGGCATTGGCGATGGCCGCGAGCGGCGGCACGATCGAGGTTTCGCCAACGCCGCGCACTCCGTATGGGTGGTTGGGATTGGGGATTTCCAGGATCTGCGTATCGATCATCGGCAGGTCGGAACAGACCGGGATGCGGTAATCGAGGAAGCCCGCGTTTTGCAGCCGCCCGTCCTTGCCATAGACATATTCCTCGTTCAGCGCCCAGCCGATGCCTTGCGCGGCGCCGCCCTGGTATTGGCCTTCCACATAGGTCGGATGCACCGCCTTGCCGGCATCCTGGATCGCCGTGTAGCGCACGATCTTGGAGCGCCCGGTTTCCGGATCGACCTCGACGTCGGCGATATGCGCGGCGAATGAGACGCCCGCTCCATCGGCGACGATCTCGGCATGACCGGCAATCGGCCCGCCGGTGCTGCCGGCCGCCGCCGCGATCTCCTTCAGAGACAGCGGCGCCAGGTTGCCGTGGCTTCCACCCGTGGCCTTGGCCTGACCGTCCTCCCACGTCACGTCATCGACGGAGATTTCCCACATCTTGGCGGCACGTTCCTTGCACACCGTGATGGCATTGCGCGCGGCGAAAATGCCGGCCATCGAGGACGAGAAGGTGCCGCGGCTGCCGTCGGTCATGTCGTTATGGCCAAGCGTGCCGGTGTCGGCCACGAGGCACTTCACCGAGGCATAGGGGATGCCGAGTTCTTCCGCGACGCACAGCGCGATCGACGCGCGCGAACCGCCGACATCCACGGTGCCCACCGTCAGCGTCACCGAGCCATCGATGCCGACGTTCAAGTCGGTACAGGTCTGGCCGCCGAAGTTGAACCAGAAACCGCAGGCCATGCCGCGGCCCTGATTGGGACCGAGCGGGGCCTTCATGTGCGGATGGTCTTTGGCGGCTTGCAGCGCCGGACCGATGCCGATCGGGCCATAGACCGGGCCATAGGACGACTTGGTGCCCTGCTTCGCCGCGTTCTTGATGCGGAAATCGACCGAGTCCATGCCGATCTTGTGGGCAAGTTCTTCGATCACGCTCTCGACCGCGAAAGCCGCCATGGGAGCAGACGGGGCGCGATAGGCCGCCGTCTTCGGGGTGTTGACCAGGACTTCATGGCCGACGGTCTTGACGTTCTTCAGATCGTAGCAGGCAAAAGCCGTCATGGCGCCGAGTTCGGCCCACATGCCGACATAGGGACCACTCGAGTAACGCAATGTTGCTTCGCCGGCGGTGATGGTACCGTCCGTCTTGACGCCGATCTTGACATCGATCGAGGTGGCGCTGGTCGGCCCCGAGGCGCGGAACACTTCGTCGCGGGTCATGATGAGCTTCACCGGCCTATTGGCCTTGCGCGACAACGCCAAAGCCACGGGTTCGCCCCACACGTGGGTCTTGCCGCCGAAGCCGCCGCCGATTTCGGACGACGTCACGCGCAGCTTCGAGACATCCATGCCCAGCAGCATGGCGCAGTGGTTGCGGTAGATGAAGTGGCCTTGCGTGCAGACCCAGAGTTCACCGGTGCCGTCCGGACTGACGCTCGCCACGCAGGCATGGGGCTCGATATAGCCCTGGTGGGTCTGTTCGGTCTTGAAGTTGCGCTCGACGATGAAATCGGCCTCGGCGAAACCGGCCTCCACATCGCCGTGGCCGAACTCGGTGCGCTTGGCGATGTTGGAGGGTTTGGTCGGCTTGGGTTCGACGCCTTCCGTGAAGCAGGTCTTGTGCAGGAGCGGCGCCTTGGGCTTTATGGCCTCGTCGACCTCCGTCACATGCGGCAGGATCTCGTATTCGACCTTGATGAGCTTCAGGGCTTCCCTGGCGGTCCTGGCATCGACGGCGGCAACGGCCGCCACCGCGTGCCCGTCATAGAACACCTTGCTGCGCGCCATGCAATTGTCGAGAATGTCGAACATGCCCTGGTCGCCATTGGTGAGATCGGGCAGATCGGCGGCGGTGATCACCGCCTTGACGCCCGCCAGCTTCTCGGCCTTCGACGTATCGATCTTTTTGATCAGCGCATGGGCATGGGGGCTGCGCAGGATGCGGCCCACCAATTGCCCCGGCGCGTTATGGTCCGCACCATATTTGGCGCGGCCGGTGACTTTGTCCAAGCCATCGGGGCGCAGCGGCCTTGTTCCGACGGATTTGAAGGACTGGCCGGTAAAATGTGAATCGAGCGGCATGGATCAGGCTCCTCTCATCTCTTTGGCGGCGTCCTGGACGGCGCGCACGATTTTGTCATAGCCGGTGCAGCGGCAGAGGTTTCCGGCGAGGCCGAAGCGGATTTCTTCTTCGGAAGGATCAGGCGTCTTGTCGAGCAGGGCCTTGGCGGCGATCAGGAAGCCCGGCGTGCAGATGCCGCATTGCAGCGCCCCGTGATCGAGGAACTGGCGCTGCAGCGGATGCAGCACGGGCCCATCGGCCATGCCCTCGACTGTTTCGATTTCGCGGCCCTGCGCCTCGGGCCCGAGGACCAGACACGAGCACACGAGGCGGCCATCGAGCATGATCGAGCAGGCGCCGCAATCGCCGGTGCCGCAGCCTTCCTTGGCGCCGGTGAGACCCATGCGGTTGCGCAGCGCATCGAGCAGGGTCTCATCGGGCTCGCAGGCGAATTCGATCGTGTCGCCATTGACGGTGGTGGATACGAGAACGGCCATTCTTACTTTCCTCCTGCGCGGCGGTAGGCGATCTTCGCGGCGCGTTTCGCCAGCACGGCGGCGACCTTGGTTCTGAATTCGATAGTTCCACGCTTGTCGTCGATGGGGCGGCAGGCGGCGGAGGCGGCGGCGCCCAGCTTGTCGAGGGCCGCGTCATCGAGCTTCGAGCCGATGATCGCCCTGGCGGCGGCATCGGCCAGCAGCACGGTGGGCGCAACGGCACCCAGCGCGACGCGCGCCGAAGTGACGACACCCTTGCCATCGATGGTCAGGTTGACCCCGCAGCTCACCACCGCGATATCCATTTCGGTGCGCGGAATGAAGCGCAGATAGGCATCGCCAGACTTGGGCTTTCGGGCGGGCAGAAGAATGGCCTCGACCAGTTCGCCCTTTTTGAGCGAGTTCTTTCCGGGTGCGATGCCGATGGCCTCGACCGCAACCGTGCGCTTGCCCTTCGGACCCTGAATGACCGCTTTGGCACCGGCCGCCACCATGGCGGGCACGCTGTCAGCGGCGGGGCCGGCATTGCACAGGTTGCCGGCAATGGTGCAGCGCCCCTGAATCTGCTTGGAGCCGATCAGATTGGCGGCTTCGACGACGCCCGGCCAGGCCTTGACCAGCGCCTTGTTCTCGCTGAGCGCCGCGCACGGCACCGCAGCCCCAATTGAGAAGCCGGCGGCGGTCTTCTTCACTTCGCGCATCGCCTTGATGCGCTTGATGTCGACGATGAGATCGGGCTCGATGAACCCACCCTTCATACGGACCAGAAGGTCCGAGCCTCCCGCCAGCACATGGGTGCTCCCCTTGGCCTTGGCGAGGAGCGCCACTGCCGCCTTGGTGGTTTCTGGTGCTTCATATTGCATTGGTGTCACCTGTTTGAAAATCGTGGCGGCATTCTGGGCCATGGAGCAGCCTCCGGTCAACCGCGACGTGAGGCGGTCTGCCATGCCAAGGCCGTTGACAGCGGGGCACAAGGCCATGGAAAGTCGCGGGATGCAAGAGATCAGACGAGCAACGCGGGCGAGCAGATGACAGGAAGCCTGGAAGCCCGAGTCCGCGCCCTTGGTCTGTGGCAGGGCGAGCCGCTGATTGTTCCCCTCAAAGGCGGCGTCAGCAATGCCAGTTTCACTGTCACCGATAAGACCGGCAAATATGTGGTGCGAATCGGCGAGGACTATCCCTGCCACCAGGTGTCGCGGGAGCGCGAGACCATCGCGTCCCGCGCCGCCTTCGCGGCGGGGCTTTCACCGGAGGTCGTTCATACGGCGCCGGGCATCATGGTGCTGCGCCATCTGGACGCCCGCACCCTGACCGAAGCCGATGTCCGCGCCAACGCGGCGGCCTGCGTCGGCATCCTGCAGCGCTGTCACCGCGATATGGGCCAGCGCATCCCGGGGCAGGGCGCCATCTTCTGGGTGTTCCAGATCCTGCGCGATTACGCCCTGACGCTGAAGGCCGGCGATCACGCCCATGTTCCCGATCTGCCGCGCTGGATGGAAATCGTGGATCGGCTGGAGGCGGCCCAGGTGCCGCTCCCCATCGTCTTTGGCCACCATGACATCCTGCCGTCGAACTTCATGGACGACGGCAGACGCCTGTGGCTCATCGACTGGGAATATGGCGCCTTCGGAACCGCCATGTTCGATCTCGCCTCAATCGCCGCCAACAATTCCTTCGATGCGGTGGGTGAAAAGCTCATTCTCGAAACCTATTTCGGCGGCACGCCCGACCACGCCCTGTGGCGCGCCTTCCATGCCATGAAGGCGGCAAGCGCGCTCCGTGAAGCCATCTGGGGCATGGTTTCGGAACTGCACCTCAACGCGCCGGGTGTCGATTATGCCGCCTATGCCGCTCAATATCTCGGGCGCTTCGAACGCGCCTATGCCGGCTACATCGAGAACCACGGAACAAAATGACCGCTCTCCCAACCCACGCGCAATTCGTCGTCATCGGCGGCGGCATCATCGGCTGTTCCACGGCCTATCATCTGGCCCGCGACCACAACGCCGATGTGATCCTGCTGGAGCAGAACCGCTTGACATCGGGATCGACCTGGCACGCGGCGGGCCTCGTCGGCCAACTGCGCTCCTCGGCCTCGATCACCCAGGTGCTGAAATATTCCGTCGACCTCTACAAGAAGCTGGATCAGGAAACCGGGCTAGAAACCGGCTGGAAGATGACGGGCTGCCTGAGGCTCGCCACTAACGAGGACCGCTGGACCGAATACAAGCGCCTCGCCACCACCGCCCAGAGTTTCGGCATGGAGATGCATCTCGTCTCGCCAAGTGAAGTTAAGAAGATGTGGCCGCTGATGGATGTCTCCGACCTCGTTGGCGCCTCGTGGCTGCCGACTGACGGCCAGGCTTCACCCTCCGATATCGCTCAGTCGCTGGCCAAGGGTGCCCGCATGCATGGCGCGAAGATCGTCGAAGGCTGCAGGGTTGAGGGTTTCGATATCGTTGAGGGCCGGGTGAAGGCCATCCGCACCGATCAGGGCGTCATCGCCTGCGAGACGGTCATCAACTGCGCCGGGCAATGGGCACGGCAGATCGGCGCCATGGCTGGGGTCTCGGTGCCGTTGCAGCCGGTCAAGCATCAGTACATCATCACCGAAAAAATCGATGGGCTGGCGAGTGATGCGGCGACGCTGCGCGATCCCGACCGGCGCACCTATTTCAAGGAAGAGGTGGGCGGCCTCGTCTTCGGCGGCTATGAGCCGAACCCCATTCCATGGACCTCAGGCGATGTCCCCGGCGATTTCGAATTCCAGTTGTTCGAGGACGATTGGGATCATTTCGAGCAGCACATGAGTGAAGCTCTGGCCCGTGTGCCGGCTCTCGAACACATCGGCATCAAAAAGATGATCAACGGCCCCGAAAGCTTCACGCCCGATGGCAATTTCATCCTCGGTGCCGCACCCGAGTTGAAGAATTTCTATGTCGGTGCGGGCTTCAATGCCTTCGGCATCGCCAGCGGCGGCGGCGCCGGCTGGGTGCTGGCGGAATGGGCAGCGCTTGGTGAGGCACCCATGGACCTGTGGGTGGTCGATATCCGCCGCTTTTCGAATCTGCATAAGGACCGGCAATGGACCAGCGGCCGCACGCTTGAAGCCTATGGCAAGCACTACACCATTGGCTTTCCGCATGAGGAATATGTGAGCGGCCGCCCGCGCATCGTCTCAGCCCTCTATGAGCGCCTGAAGGCGCGCAATGCCTGCTTTGGCTCGAAGCTCGGCTGGGAACGGCCCAACTGGTTCGCGCCCGAAGGCATGGAACCCAAGGACTTCTATTCCATGGGCCGCCAGAACTGGTTCGATGCGGTTGGCTTGGAACACCAAGCAGTGCGCGGGACGGCGGGGCTCTTCGATCAATCGTCCTTCGCCAAGTACGAACTTAAGGGCCGCGATGCGGCGGGGGCACTGGACTGGATCATGGCCAACCGCGTGCCCGCGGTGGGCAAGCTCGCCTACACGCAGATGCTCAATACGCGCGGTGGCATCGAGTGTGACCTGACGGTGGCGCGGCTGGCGGATGATCATTTCTATATCGTCACCGGCACTGGCTTCCGCACTCACGACTTCGCATGGATCAAGGATCACATCGAGCCCGGGTTGGATGCACGGCTGAAGGATGTGACCGAAGACTGGGGCACACTCTCATTGATGGGACCCGCCGCGCGCGCCGTGCTCGCGAAAATTACCGATGCCGATGTCAGTCCCGC
>JANPCA010000652.1:0-12036 GCA_031430715.1 Hyphomicrobiales bacterium
CCGCGCCAGGTGCGGCGCATCGGCTTGCTGACTTTTTTCTGCGCGCTTGGACTCATGGTGGCGGCCCTCTATGCCGGTCCCGAGATCAAGGGGGCGCATCGCTGGATCAATATCGGTCCCTTGAACCTGCAACCGTCCGAACTGGCCAAGCCCAGCTTCGTCATCGCCGCCGCCTGGTTTCTGTCGGAACATATCCGGCGGCCGGAACTGCCGGGCCATCTGCTTGCTTATCTGCTGGCGGCGGTATTTCTGTGCCTCCTGGTTCTGCAGCCTGACTTCGGCCAAACGGCCCTGATGATTCTGACCTTCGGCGCCATGCTGCTGATCTATGGCATCTCATGGATCTCCGTCGTCAGTCTCGCGGGAGTCGTGGCCACCGGCATGGTCCTCGCCTATGGCCTGGTGCCGCATGTGCGCTCGCGCGTCGACCGCTTCCTGAGCCCCGACAAGGGCGACACGTTTCAAGTCGATACCGCCATGCAGGCCTTCGCCAATGGCGGCTTGATGGGGACGGGGCCGGGGGGCGGAGAAGCCAAACTGATTCTTCCCGATGCCCATACGGACTTCACCTTCGCGGTGGTGGGCGAGGAATTCGGCCTCATCGCCTGCCTGTTGCTGATGGCGCTGTTCGCCTTCGTCGTACTGCGCGTGCTGGCGCGGGCCAAGTCCGAAACCGATCCGTTTCCGGCTCTTGCGATGAGCGGACTGGCGCTGGTGTTCGGCTTTCAAGCCATCATCAACATGGGCGTCAACGTGGCGCTGCTGCCCGCCAAGGGCATGACGCTGCCCTTCATTTCCTATGGCGGCTCCTCGCTCATCGGCATGGCTTTCGCCATGGGACTGGTTCTGGCGCTGGGGCGCAAGCGGCCGGGCGCGCAGAAGAGCGCTCCCGCGCTAAATCCGGCCTTTGCGTGAGAGCGCGATGCTGACCAAGGGCACTATCGTCCTGGCGGCGGGAGGGACCGGCGGACATTTGTTTCCGGCCCAGGCGCTGGCCGAGGAATTGGCGCGGCGCGGCTATGTCATTCATCTGATGACCGACGAACGGGTGCGCGACTACGGCAAGGCTTTCCCGGCGGCTGAGACCCATGTTGTGCTGTCAGCCACAATTTCACTATCAAAAGCCTGGCTGCTGCCAGGGCGGGGCTGGCGGCTGTTCAAAGGCTATCTTCAGGCCCGCGCCATCCTCAAGCGGGTGCGGCCGCTGGCTGTCGTGGGCTTCGGCGGCTATCCCTCTTTCCCGCCGATTTTCGCGGCGGCGCGTCTCGGCATCCCATCTTGCGTCCATGACCAGAACGCCGTGATGGGCCGGGCCAACCGGGTGCTGGCGAAATTCGCAACCGCAGTCGCCTCGTCTTTCCCGACGCTTCAAGGCCTGCCCGCTGGCGCTGAGAAGAAGCTCACCATTACCGGCAATCCGGTGCGCGACATTGTGCTGAAACACAGAGCCGCGCCATATCCGGCCATCGCGCCGTTTCATCTGCTGGTGTTCGGCGGCAGCCAGGGCGCGCAGTTCTTCGGCGAATTCATGCCGAAGGTTCTCGCCGCGATGACACCAGAGGCGCGCAAGGCGATGGTTCTGACCCAGCAGGTGCGGCCGGAGAACATGAGTGAGGTCAAGGCGTTGTATGCCGGGCTTGATGTGAATTGCGAACTGCAGCCGTTCTTCATGGACATGCCGGCGCGCATCGCCGCCGCGCATCTGGTGGTGTGCCGCTCCGGTGCCTCGACCATCGCCGAACTCGGCGTCATCGGCAGGCCCGCCATCATGGTGCCGCTGCCCCATGCCATCGACAATGATCAGTTGCGCAATGCCGAGAGTTTTGCCCGTGCCGGTGCGGGCTGGGTTCACCCGCAGGCAAGCCTCGAGCCAAAGGATTTTGCCGCATTTCTGACACGCCTCGCCTCTCAAGAAGGCGAACTCAAGACCGCCGCCGCAGCGGCACTGGGCCATGGGCGGCCCGATGCGGCACAGAGACTTGCCGATCTCACCGAACGACTTGCAGGAAAGCAACCGCAATGAAATTGCCGCGCGACGTAGGCCCCATCCATTTCATCGGCATCGGCGGCATCGGCATGAGCGGCATCGCCGAAGTGATGGCGACGCTGACCTACAAGGTGCAAGGCTCCGATCTCACCGACAACTACAACGTGGCGCGGCTGCGCAAGGCCGGGATCGAGGTTTCGATCGGCCACAAGGCCGAGAATATCGGCGATGCCCAAGTCGTCGTCGTCTCCTCGGCGGTGAAGCCCGACAATCCGGAATTGGTCGAGGCGCGCAACCGCTATTTGCCGATCGTTCGGCGCGCCGAGATGCTGGCCGAACTGATGCGCTTCAAGTCCTGTGTGGCGGTGGGCGGCACCCACGGCAAGACCACCACAACGTCGCTGGTGGCGGCACTGCTCGACGCCGGCGGGCTCGATCCGACCGTCATCAACGGCGGCATCATCAATGCCTATGGCACCAATGCCAGGCTGGGCAAGGGTGATTGGATGGTGGTCGAGTCGGATGAATCGGACGGCACTTTCGTCAAGCTTCCCGCCGACGTGGTGATCGTCACCAACATCGACCCCGAGCATCTCGATCATTATGGAACCTTTGACAAGGCCAAGGAAGCGTTCCTGGCCTTTGTCGAGAACATTCCCTTCTATGGCTTCGCTGTCATGTGCATCGATCACCCGGTGGTGCAGGAAATGATCGGCCAGGTGCGCGACCGCCGGGTCATCACCTATGGCCGCAGCCCGCAGTCCGACGTGCGGCTCATGGAGGTCAACTATGCCGATGGCGAGACGCATTTCGCGGTGCGCCTCAGCGACCGGCGCAGCGGCGAAACGCATGACATCGGCGACTTGAGCCTGGCCATTCCGGGCGATCACAATGCGCTGAACTCGACGGCCGCCGTGGCCGTGGCCAAGGAACTGGGCCTCACGGATGAGGACATCCGCAAGGGCTTCAAGAGTTTCACCGGCGTCAAGCGGCGCTTCACGCGCACCGGTGCGCACAATGGCGTGACTGTTTATGACGACTATGGCCACCATCCGGTGGAAATCGCCGCAGTGCTCAGCGCCGCCCGGCGGGTGACCAAGTCCAAGGTCGTGGCCGTCATGCAGCCGCACCGCTACACCAGGCTTTCGAGCCTCTTCAACGACTTCTGCACCTGCTTCAACGATGCCGACACGGTGATCGTGGCGCCAGTCTATGCGGCGGGCGAGGCACCGATCGAAGGCGCCAGCCACACATCGCTGGTGGCGGGGCTCAAGGCGCGCGGGCATCGCTCCGTGTTCAGCATCGAAAACCCCGAGCAACTCGCACCCATGGTGCGCAATCTGGTGAAGCCGGGCGATATCGTGATGTGCTTAGGCGCCGGCACCATCACGCAATGGGCCTATGCGCTGCCCGGCCAATTGGCGGCCTTCGACGGCGTGGCGGGCGCCTGATGATGCGGCTTGATGGCGAGGCGCTGCTGAAGCGGCTGCCGCAGTCACGCGGGCGGCGGGAAGCCAATGCGCCTCTTGCCGAATTCACCTGGTTTCGCGTTGGCGGTCCGGCCGAAGTGCTGCTTACGCCAGCCGATGAGGCCGATCTCGCCGCCTTCCTTAAAGAGACACCGAAAGACATTCCGGTCCATGTGATGGGCGTCGGGTCCAATCTGCTGGTGCGCGATGGCGGCGTGCCGGGCGTGGTCATCAGGCTGGGCCGTGGCTTTGCCGGCGTGAAGGTGGACGAGGGCCATCGCATCCGGGCCGGAACGGCGGCGCTCGATGTGCGCGTGGCACGCTTTGCGCTGGAACAAAGTATCGATGCGTTAACCTTTCTGAGAGGTATACCGGGCACCATCGGCGGCGCTCTGCGCATGAACGCCGGTGCCTATGGTGGGGAAATCAAGGACATCCTGGTGGAGGCGCGGGCGGTCGACCGGTCGGGGAACATCCACGTGCTGTCCAACGCGGACATGAAATTTACTTACCGTCACTGTGGCGCTCCGGAGGACTTGGTCTTCACCGAGGCGCTATTCCAGGGGCGTGCCGGGAAACCGGCGGAGATCGCCGCCGCCATGGATAAAATCACCGAAGCCCGAGAAGCGACGCAGCCGGTGAAATCACGCACTGGCGGTTCGACCTTCAAGAACCCACCGGGCAACAAGTCATGGCAATTGATCGACAAGGCGGGTATGCGCGGCTTTGCCGTGGGCCCCGCCAAAGTGTCGGAGCTTCATTGCAATTTCCTGATCAACGAGGGCGGCGCCACCGCCGCTGAGATCGAGGAACTCGGCGAGACGGTCAGGGCCAAGGTCAAAGCCACATCGGGCATCGATCTCGACTGGGAAATCAAGCGCATCGGCCTCAGTCCCGAACAGGGTGGCGCATGATCAAGCGCGATCCCCGCGATACGACGGTTGCCGTGCTGATGGGCGGCTGGTCGGCCGAGCGAAAAGTCAGCCTGTCGTCGGGCGAGGCCTGCGCCAATGCGCTCCGCCGGGCCGGTTTCAACGTGGTGCCGATCGATGTCACGCGCCAGCGCATCGTCTCGATCCTGCAGGACTTGAAGCCCGACGTCGCCTTCAACGCATTGCACGGCAAGTGGGGTGAGGACGGTTGCTGCTCGGCCATTCTCGAAACCCTGCAAATTCCTTACACCCATTCGGGCGTGCTGGCCTCATCGCTCGCCATGCACAAGGAAAAGTCCAAGACTGTTTTCCGCGCCGCCGGCATTCCGGTGGCCGAGAGCAAGCTGGTCGATCTGGAGACTGTCGCCACCAGTCATCCGATGCCGCTTCCCTATGTGGTGAAACCGGTGGCGGAAGGCTCGAGCGTCGGCGTCCACATCGTCACCAGCAATGCCAATGGTCCCGCCGCGATCGTGCTCGAACAGCGTGATGTGTTCGGCGATCAGGCGATGGTCGAACGTTTTATTCCGGGCAAGGAACTCACCTGCGCGGTGATCGGCGACGTGGCGATGGGGGTCATCGACATCATTTCCAAGAGCTCGAGCTGGTATGACTACGCGTCGAAATACGAGCCGGGCGGCTCGCAGCATATCCTGCCCGCCGAAATTCCCAACGACGTCTTCCGCAAGTGCCAGCACTATTCGATCATGGCGCATCAGGCGCTGGGCTGCCGCGGCGTGTCGCGCGCCGATTTCCGCTACAATGACCAGCCGGGCGGCGAAGGCGAACTGATCCTGCTTGAAGTCAACACCCAGCCAGGCATGACGGGCACCTCGCTCGTTCCCGAACTTGCGGCCCATGCCGGCCACAGTTTCGAGGATCTCGTCACCTGGATGGTCAACGACGCGTCAGTCGACCGATGACAGGGCAGGCACCACATGTCTATGAGCGGCGTGGCCGGACACAGTCCTGGCTGCAGCGCGGCAATGAATTGCGGGTGCGCATGGCGGCGCGGGCCGGGGCTCTGTTGTTCCTGAGCAGCGCCATCGCCATGGGCCTCGTGCAGGGCGGATACCTGGACTACGAGGGTAGCCCCTGGCTGAAGCTGCCGGGCAAGGCGGCGGGCGTGGTCGGCATGGCGGCCGAGGACATCACCATCACCGGGCTCACCAATCACGATCCGGAAGCGCTGCTGGCGGCGATCGGCGTCACACCCGGTAATTCCTTGATCGGTTTCGACGCGGCGGTGGCCAAGCGCATTCTCGAAAATCTCGACTGGATCAAGACTGCCAAGGTGATGCGGCGCTTTCCGAACCAGCTCGATATCGCGGTCAGGGAACGCGAGCCCTTTGCCGTGTGGCAGCGCGGGCAAACCTATTTCGTGATCGACAGGAGCGGTGCCGCCATGGGTGGATTCTCCGCGGCCCATTTGGTGAAACTGCCGCTGGTGACGGGCGAGGGCGCCAATGTGGCGGCGGCGGATCTCATTAACCAACTTGAAGCCCATCCCGATCTATTGTTGCAGGTGAAGGCGGCGGCGCGGGTGGGTGACAGGCGCTGGACGCTTTACCTCGACAGCGGCATCACGATCCTTCTCCCGGAGGCAAATATCGACGTTGCGCTCAAGACTGTTGCCGGTCTCGACCGGTCGCAGCAGCTCCTGTCGAAGGGGATCAAGTCGGTGGACCTGCGCCTCAAGGGGCGGGTGGTTGTGGAAGTTGCCGAAATGGCGGCCGAGGAAGACGGTAGGGCCAAGAAGAAGGTGGCCAAGAGCCACTGAATCAGCCCGGTTGAGTGAGTTGGGGAGTTGCGTCATGACGGTCGTGCAGTTTCAGGGAAAGAACGCAATGCGTGGGCCGGTGACAGCCAAGGGTGGCCTGGTCGCGGCCCTCGACATCGGGTCGACCAAGATCAGTTGCTTGATCGCCGAAGCGGTGCCGGCCAAGCACCGCACCTCGGACAATGAGGACCGCAGCAGCCTCAAGGTGCTGGGCGTCGGCCATCAATTGTCGCGCGGTGTGCGGGCCGGGGCCATCGTCAATGTGGACGAGGCCGAGCGCGCCATAAGGCTGGCCGTCGACGGGGCCGAGCGCATGGCCCAGCGCACCATCGAGGACGTTTATGTCAATGTCTCGGGCGGCAGGCCGCAATCGCGGCTGTTCAGCGGGACGGAGAAGACCCAGACCGGACAGGTCAGCCCACGCGACAAGGACAATGTGCTCAACACCGTGCTGGCCCAGGTCGATCCCGGGCGGCGCTCCATCCTGCATCTGGCGCCCGTTCACTATCACCTCGACGACGCCAAGGGCATCGCCGACCCGCTCGGCATGTTCGGTGAAACGCTCGGTCTCGACTTGAGTGTGGTGACCGTCGAGGCGCCACATTTGCGCAATCTGACGCTGGCCATCGAGCGTGCCCATCTGTCCATTGCCGGATTCGTGGTGGCGCCCTATGCGGCGGCAAAAGCGGTGATCGCCGAGGACGAACGCGCCCTTGGCGTTACCGTCATTGACATGGGCGGCGCCACCACCAGTTTTGCCATTTTCCACGAGGGCCATCTGGTCTCGGCCGATATGGTGCCGCTGGGCGGTCAGCACGTCACCAACGATATCGCGCGCGGACTGTCGACCACCATCGCCCATGCCGAGCGCATGAAGACCCTGTGGGGATCGGCCCTGGCGTCCCAGATCGACGAACGCGAGATGATCGCTGTTCCTCTGCTCGGCGAGCGCGGCGTCGACACGGTGCAGCAGGTGCCGAAATCGATGCTGACTGGCATCATCAGACCCAGGCTCGAGGAAATCTTCGAAATGCTGCGCGACAAGCTTGAGGCTTCGGGTGCGGCACATCTGGCCGGGCGGCGCATGGTCGTCACCGGCGGTGCGGCCCAACTCAACGGGGTGCGCGAGGTCGCCGCACAATGGCTCGACCGCCAGGTGCGCATGGGCTCGCCCGCCCATGTCTCCGGCATGCCCGAGTCGGCCCATTCGCCAGGCTTCGCGGTCTGCGCCGGGCTTCTCAACTACGCGCTCAAACCCGACACGCAATACGCGCTCCCCAAAGCCAAGGCCGAGGAAGTGGCCCGCGCCCAGGCCGGCTATGTGCGGCGGGTGGGGCGCTGGATCGCGGAGAGTTTTTAAAGGGTTGCGGCAGCTTGCAATGCGCGGCAGTCATCGCCAATATAAACACCACTCGAAGCCCGGACGCGTCACCATACCGGGCAAGCCGTCAGATGACCTGTCGCCCGCGATGACCAGCAGCATCCTGAAACAGGCCGGGCTGAAGAAGGACCAGTGACATGCGCTACGCCGTTGTCATCGAGAAGGCCGGAAACAATTACGGAGCTTATGTGCCCGACCTCCCGGGATGCGTCGCCACCGGCGGCACGATCGAGGAAACCGAAGCCGAGATCCGCTCGGCCATTGCGTTTCATATCGAAGGGCTGATCGAAGACGGACTGCCCATTCCACCTTCCACGGCGCACGCGCGCTATGTCGAAATCGCGACTGACAAGGCATTGAACGCACTGTCACCGTAACTCCGAGCGAACCCCTGCCCTGGAAGCTACTTGCGCCGCGAGAAGCACCGTATTACTCATTCAGACAGATCCATCACTTGAGGTGTGCCATGGCGCGACTGCTTTCTAGTGGGATGACCGGGCTTGACGTCAGTGAACTGCAGGCGGCGTTGAATTTCCACGTCCGCTCCCCGGCAACGCCCCTTCAGCCCGATGGCAACTTCGGCAAGCTCACCGATACGCGGGTGCGCGACTTTCAGCGGCTCGCCAAGATCAAGGACGACGGACTGGTCGGACCTCGGACGATCGCCGCCCTTTACCGCACCATCAAGGGTGCGATCGATGCGCGGCTGAAGCCCAGAACGGCCACGGCCGGTGGCCGGTCACTGACTGCCTTCCGGCGGGGCTTCGGGCCAGACCGGCCGGCGAATCCCCTTCTGCTGCTGCCGCAGACGAGTAGCGCGAATAGTCAAGGCTTCGAGTTGGAAAGCAAGTTGCCGTTCAACCCGCTGGCAAAGCCCAGCCTGGGGGAACACCCGTTGCAACTCACGCTTTCGAAATCGTTTCCCTGGCCGGTCTTCCTGCCGGAACCGCTAACGCTGGTCATCGACGCCGGTGTGGGGGCAAAAGTTGAACTCGACGGCAAGATCAAGGTCCCGTTCAAACTCATCGATTCGGCTCGGTTCGAGTTAAAACCCTATTTCTTCACCGGCGCCGGCGTCAGCCAGGATAATTTCAAAGACATCAGCGCTGGCGGTGGAGCCGCACTCAAGCTCAAACTTTTCACGGACATCGGGGGCACCGGCACGAGCCTCAGCCTCGAAGCCGACGGAGGTATCAAATACAAGCACGACCTCGAGAAGAATGAAGGCAAAGTCAAGGGCTATCTGGAAAGCACCGTGGTGATCACCGTCCCGTTCGATATCTTTTGATCGGATTGGTCGCTTCAACTCCGGTATTCTTCCGTGCCGCTCCGGGCGGATCAGCGATTCCATTGCCTTCAGCGACTTCACTGATTCCCGCGGTTCAAGCATCGGGGTCATTCAAGGTTTCCAGGGCCGAACCAGCCGTTGCAGCAGACGGGGCTGGCATCAAGGATTTGAGGGATGATGTTGACATAGTTCATTATTTCGGCATGGCGGGACTGGCATTCGGTCCCGCCGCAGCCGGTCGAAAAGCGCCACATAAGGTAAACCTGATTTGCGCCTGATCGCCGCCCGCGCTATAGGCGGGACCGCGATGGTTTATCTTGAAGTGTTGCTGGTCGTTGGCCTCGTCGTTCTGAACGGCGTGCTGGCCATGTCGGAACTGGCTGTTATCTCATCGCGGCCAGGAAGGCTCAGGGCCATGATGGAGCGGGGTATTCCGGGTGCTAGAACGGCACTCGATCTGGCTACCGATCCAGGACGTTTTCTGTCGGCCGTGCAAGTCGGCATCACGCTGGTCGGCATACTGGCGGGGGCCTTTTCGGGTGCGGCGCTGGGTGGGCGGCTGTCGGACGTGTTCAAGGGCTTGGGGCTCGATGCCGCCATTGCCGAGCCCTTGGGCTTCGCGGCTGTCATCACCGTCATTACTTACTTCTCCCTGGTGGTGGGCGAACTGGTGCCGAAGCAGTTCGCGCTCCGGAATGCCGAGGCCATCGCCTGCCGCGTTGCCGTGCCGATGCGCTGGCTGTCGCGGCTGGCCACGCCCTTCGTCTGGGTGCTCGACGGTTCGGGCCGCTTTCTCATCCGCCTCATGGGTGGGACAGAGGTCAACGAGACGATCGTCACTGACGAGGAAATCCGGGCGCTGATCGAGGAGGCAGAGACGGCGGGCGTCATCGAGAGCGGCGAGCGCAGCATGATCGCCGGCGTCATGCGGCTGGGCGACCGGCCGGTGCGGACCTTCATGACGCCACTGACCGATGTCGAGATGGTGGGTGTGGACGATGACCCAACGGCGCTGCGCCGCCAAATCACCAAAAGTGCCCATTCGCGGCTGCCAGTGCATGGCGAGACGCCCGACGAGCTGATCGGCATCCTCCGCGCCAAGGACATCGCCGACGCGCTGTTGGCAGGGCGGAAATTCGACATCAAGCGGCTGTTGAAAAAGGTGCCGTCGATCCCTGAGTCGCTGCCCGCCCTCGAGGCCCTGGAACTGTTCCGCGATTCCGCCATCCATCTGGCCTTCGTGCAGGACGAATATGGCCGCACGCTGGGCATCCTGACGCCGTCGGACCTCCTGGAGGCGATCTCCGGCAGCATTTCCACTGGACCGGACGAAGAACCGCGGTCGGTGAAGCGCGAAGATGGCTCATGGTTGATTTCTGGCGATATGACGCTCGACGAGCTTTCCGAGTTGATCGGCATCAGCTTGCCCCCCAAGCGGCGCTTCGAGACGGTGGCGGGCCTGCTGCTCGATGCCTTCAAATATCTGCCCGCCCTGGGCGAAGCCACCCGCATCGGGCACTGGCGCTTCGAGGTGGTCGATCTCGACGGCCGCCGCATCGACAAGGTGCTGGCCAGCCGCCTGGCCGATACCCACCGGCCCGGAACCAGGGCGGCGCGGCCCTAATCATGAATGGCAAGTGACCTCGCAGGGTCAGAACGATTCAATTTGATTCGCTTTTTCGGGGTTTGGTTAGCGCGCGTTAACCATTTGTTATGGATTGGGTAACCAATATAGCCCTTGGCAAATCAGCACCGGGCGCCAGACATGACAATCAATCTTACCGTTCCGAATTTCTCCGATCTGAAACCGCGCATCACCGTTTTCGGGGTGGGTGGCGCTGGCGGCAATGCCGTCAACAACATGATCGAAAGCCGATTGGAGGGGGTCGAGTTCGTTGTCGCCAACACCGACGCCCAGGCGCTGATGCAGAACGCGGCCCAGCGCCGGGTACAAATGGGAACGGCCCTGACGCAAGGGCTGGGCGCTGGATCTCAGCCGCAGATTGGCGCAGCTGCCGCCGAGGAGGCACTTCCCGAAATCCTCGACCATTTAGCTGGCTCGCACATGGCCTTCATCACGGCAGGCATGGGAGGCGGCACGGGCACGGGTGCCGCGCCAGTCATCGCGCGGGCCGCCAAGGAGCAGGGCATCCTGACCGTCGGCGTGGTCACCAAACCGTTCCATTTCGAGGGGGCGCGCCGCCAGCTCACCGCCGAACGCGGCATCGAGCTCTTGTCCAAGCATGTCGACACGCTGATCGTCATTCCCAACCAGAACCTGTTCCGCGTCGCCAACGAGAAAACGACCTTCGCCGCCGCCTTCGCCATGGCCGACCAGGTGCTCTATTCGGGCGTCGCCTCGATCACCGAACTGATGACCAAGGAAGGCCTGATCAACCTCGATTTCGCCGACGTGCGCGCCATCATGAGCGAGATGGGCCGGGCCATGATGGGCACCGGCGAGGCGACCGGCGAGAAACGCGCCATCGAGGCCGCCGAAGCCGCCATTTCCAATCCGCTGCTCGACGATGTGTCGATGCGCGGCGCCCGTGGATTGCTCATTTCGATCACCGGCGGTCCCGACCTGACGCTCTATGAGGTCGACGAAGCCGCCACCCGCATCCGCGAGGAGGTGGACCCGGAGGCCAACATCATCCTCGGCGCCACCTTCGACGAATCCCTTGAAGGCACGATGCGCGTGTCGGTGGTGGCCACCGGCCTTGCCGCCGAAGCCCTGAAGGGTTCCAAGGGCGATTCGGAAGAGCAGCGTGAACAGCGCGAGACCGGCGAAGTCTCGCCCTCGGTCTTCGGCTTCCATGGCAAGCAGACGATGCCGCTGAAGAAGCCGATCCAGCCCGCCCCGATGATGGCGCGCGTGACCACCCAGACGCTGCCCGCCGCACAGCCGCAGCCGGCGCAGGCCCATGCGGCCGAGGAAGCCGAAGAGGCTCCGGCCGAGAGCGAGCCGCTGCGCCATGCGCCAGCCGCCGAACGCGGCACCATCCGCCCGGTGCGGATGCCTGCCATTGAGGAATTCCCGCCGCAGGTGAAGAAGCAGATCGAAGCCCAGCAAAGCCGCATTGAAAGCATTGCGGAACATGCTCAGCACAAGAAGCCCGGCTTGTTCCAGCGGCTTGCCAATGTTGGCCTTGGCCGCAAGGATGATCCGCCGGCGGCTCCGGCGCCGCGCGAACCAACG
>JANPCA010000653.1:0-1630 GCA_031430715.1 Hyphomicrobiales bacterium
TGCTTCTCGACATGAAAGAACGAGAGCAGCAGGAATGTGCCGATGGGCGCCACGATGAAGATGACGGGAAGTGTTGCCACCAGGAGAAAGATCATCCATCGCATGTGGGGGCTGATCATTCGGCTACTCCGCAATGACCACGGCTTCGGCGGGGTCGAAGGAGATGGTCACGGTGTCGCCGATCTCCGGCATTTCGGCGTTGGCCTGGCCGGAAACACGGATGTCGAGCTTCTGGGCCGGAAGGGCCTTGCTCCGCATGGAGAGCTTGGTGAGGGCGCCGCCGAAAGTTGTGTCTTCGACAATCCCCTCAATGTTCAAAAGTCCGGAACCCAATCGCAGTGACTCCGGCCGCAGGGCCACGAGAACCTTGTGTCCCCTTGCAAGTGCAAGGTTGTTGACCAACGGCCATGTACCGAGCGGCGTTTCGATCATGGCATCGCCTACGATGGTGCCGGGAATGAGATTGTTGTCGCCGAAGAAACCCGCCACGAACTTCGTCCGCGGCCGGAAATAAATTTCCTTGGGCGTTCCAACCTGTTCGATCTGCCCGTGGTTCATCACCACGATGCGGTCCGACATGGTGATTGCCTCGTCCTGGTCATGGGTGACGAAAATGAAGGTCGTCTTGATGCGCCGCTGGATTTGTTTCAGGAACACCTGCATCTGGCGCCGCAGCGTCGCATCCAGTGCGGCAAGGGGCTCATCCAGCAGAATGACCTTGGGTTCGCAGACGATGGTCCTGGCAAGTGCGACGCGCTGCTTTTGACCGCCCGAGAGCTGCGACGGGTAGCGGCCGCGCAATTCCGCAAGGCCGACGATCTCAATGGTCTCATCGATCAGCCGGCGCGCCGCCGCATCGGTCCTGCGCTGCACCAGGGGACCATAGCCGACGTTCTCAAGGACCGTCATGTGCGGGAACAGGGCATAGTCCTGGAACACCGTGTTGAAGGGCCGCCGGTTGGCCGTCAGGGCGGTGATGTCGGCGCCGTCGAACGCGATGGTCCCGCCCGAGACCTGGGAGAAGCCGCCGATCAGCCGGAGAACGGTGGTCTTGCCCGAGCCTGACGGGCCGAGAAGCGTCAGGAATTCCCCGTTGGCGACATCGAGCGACGTCGGATGCAGCACCTCGATACCGGCATAGCGCTTGCTGACGTCCTTGAGTTCCAGCCCCATCTGCCCCGCCCCGTCTGCTCAGGCGACAGTATAGCGCTTAACCACATCCCAATCGACTTCAACGCCGAGGCCCGGCTTTACCGGCAGCGCTATGGTGCCGTCCTTGTCGAAAATGAGTTCCTCCTGGGCCAGTTCGCGGCGCAGGCGTTCATGGCAGAGCTGCGGCGGCAGATACTCGATGAAGGCGCAATGATTGGTGACGAAGGCGAGATGCGCCGTGCCCGAAATGGAAATGCCGGTCTTCCAGCAATGCGGCACGATGGTGCGGCCGCGCTCCTTCGCCATGTCGCAAACGATCTTCGCTTCGCCGATGCCGCCGACCCGTCCAACATCCGGCTGCGCCACCTGCACTTTGCCAATGTCCAACAGTTCCTCGAACTCGAATCGCGTCGCCAGCCACTCGCCGTAGGCGATGGGCATTGGCGCTCGTTCCACCAGCTTGGCGATTTCATGGACA
>JANPCA010000654.1:0-2059 GCA_031430715.1 Hyphomicrobiales bacterium
GGTGCCGATTTCTTCGCGCGCTCTAAGCTGCCCTGCGACGCAGGGCTCAGCATAAGGGCACAGCTAAAGATACTCCCACTGGCAAATCGGCGAAACTCTGCATTGTGTCGCCCAACAAAACAAGTGGGAGAACTGTCATGAATATTCTGGTCATCGGTGCCGGCGGCATGGTTGGCGTCAAACTGATCAACCGGCTTGCCGCTGACGGTCATCTGGGACATGCGCCGATCACCCGGATTATCCGCCATGATGTGGTGCTCGCGCCGCCGCCGCCCGCCTCCGCTTTCGCCATCGAAACACTGATCGGCGATCTCTCCCTTCCGGGCGAGGCCGAGAAGCTGGTGGCCATGCGCCCCGCTGTCATCTTCCACCTGGCAGCCATCGTCTCAGGGGAAGCCGAAGCCAATTTCGAGAAAGGCTATCAGATCAATCTCGACGGTACGCGCTATCTGTTCGAGGCCATCCGCAAGGCGGGCGGCGGCTACAAGCCCAAGGTGATCTTCACCTCGTCCATCGCCGTCTTCGGAGCACCCTTCCCGGAGGCCATCCCGGACGAGTATTTCACCACGCCGCTCACCAGTTACGGCACCCAGAAGGCGATCTGCGAATTACTGCTGGCGGATTATTCGCGGCGCGGTTTCATCGATGGCGTCGGCCTGCGTTTCCCAACAGTGTGCGTGCGCCCCGGCAAAGCCAATCTGGCGGCGTCGGGCTTCTTCTCCAACATTATCCGGGAGCCTCTGGCGGGCGTTGAAGCTGTGCTGCCGGTGGGCGACGACGTGCGCCACTGGCATGCCAGCCCCCGCGCCGCCATCGGCTTCCTGATCCATGCGGCCACCATGGATACGGGCCTCCTGGGCTCTCGCCGCATCGTGACGCTGCCGGGTGTCTCCTGCACCGTGGCCGAACAGATCGAGAGTTTGCGCAAGATTGCCGGAGACAAGGTGGTGGCCCGCATTCGGCGCGAACCCAACGAGACGATCATGAAGATCGTCAGCGGCTGGCCACGGAACTTCGAGGCCAGGCGCAGCCGTGAGCTGGGCTTCGTAGTGGAGGAGAGTTTCGAAGAGATCATCCGCGTCCATATCGAGGACGAATTGGGCGGCCAATTTGCCGCCTGACGCGGACGGCCTTCAGGCCTTGGGCCGGACCCCAGCGTCAAACCAGCGGTCGAAGCCAACAGCGAGCACGGCACCAGCGATCTGCGCCGCTATGAACCCGGGCGCATCGACGGGACGAATGCCAGAAAATGTATCCGTGAACGACCGGGCGATGGTGACGGCGGGATTGGCAAAGCTCGTCGAGGCTGTGAACCAGTAGGCGGCGGTGATATAGAGACCAACGCTGGTCGCCACGGCCTGCGGGTTGGCGCGTAGCGTCCCATAGATCACCGTCATGAGACCGAAGACGGCCACCACCTCCGACAGCCACTGGCCCGCGCCGGTTCTGGCGTGGGCCGAAACCTGCAGCAGTTCGACATCGAACATGGCATGGGCAATCAGCACGCCGATGATGGCGCCGGCGATCTGGGCCAGGACATAGGTCACGGCCAGCCACGCGATCATCTCGCCGCGCAACACCGCGCCGAGCGTCACCACCGGGTTGAAATGTGCCCCCGATACCGGGCCAAGCATGGTGATCAACACGATCAGCATGGCACCAGTCGGGAGGGTGTTGCCGAGAAGCGCGATCGCGGCATTTCCACCCGCGAGCTGTTCCGCCATAATGCCGGAACCCACAATTGTTGCCAGCAGGAGGGCACTGCCGAGCGCTTCGCCGGTGAGTTTCCGCGACGTGTCCATCAGGACTTCGAGGCGCCGATCTGGTCGAGTTTCTGCTTCAGCGACAAGCGGTCGAGGGAGGCCAGCGGCAAGCTGAGGAAAATCGAGATACGATTGTGCAGGCGGCCATAGGCATCGGCGAAGGCGGCGCGCTTTTCTGCTTCGCTGCCCTCGACGACCGCGGGGTCCGGAATGCCCCAGTGAGCGGTCATCGGTTGACCCGGCCAGATCGGACAGACTTCGTTTGCCGCGTTGTCACAGACGGTGAAGACGAAATC